>CANGQE010000007.1 GCA_947455845.1 Rickettsiales bacterium | reverse complement strand
GAAGAGCTTTCGGCATCAACAAAATAAAGCTTACGACCAAAGGCCGACATGTCGGTAGTGTGGGACAAGGAATTTTCTGGATATTTCCCATCTTCAATACCTTGCGAACCATCACCGGCAAGGATTGATACTGTTTGCTTCGCAATATTGTAAGATAAAATTTGATGAGTTCCCGAGTTGGAAATTACAATATTATTTCTGTCGGGAAAAAATTCGATGTCGGTTGGCAAAGAGAGATCAAGATTTTTGGCATCTAAGAATTCACCATTACTTTCCACCACTTCACCTTTTTGACCGGAGCCAATCAGGGTTGAGACTCTACCGGTTTTAAAATCAATTTCGCGTAAAGCGTGATTGCCGGTGTCAGCCACGTAAAGCTTACCACCTTGATAAAGCATTCCGTGAGGAGCGTCAAAAGAGGCAACGTCAAAGCTACCATCTTGTAAACCTTCTTTAGGCGATCCGATTTTGGTTACGATGTCACCTGACAAGGAGCTCACAACAATATTATTTTTACCACTATTGGCGATAAAAATTACCGGCAAGTGGCGCGACTTATAAGAGAAGTCGTTGGCATATTCCAACTTGGTTGGAAAAGACAAAACATTGCCTATTAAATTATACTTCTCGAGCAGCGTTGGCAAAGGATCTCGGTTAACTTTATATTTATACTTTGAGATTACCTCTTTGAGATCAACCTTAACTTTATCAAGGCTTTTGGCACCGACGTAGCTTTCAACTACATTACTGCGCGGATTGATTAAAATAAAAGTTGGCAAATCTTTTACCGAAAAACTATTCCAGATTTTCAGGTGCGGATCGTTTACCACTGGATAGGTAATATCATATTTCAAAATAGCTTTCTTAATTGCTGCCACATCTTTTTCATTTTCTAATTTACCGGAATGAACTCCGATCACCAACAGCTTGCTGCCGAATTGTTCTTCTAATCTTTTAATTTCTGGCAAAGCCTCAAGACAACTAACACAACCGTAACTCCAAAATTCAAGTAAGATGATGCGCTCTTTTAGATCGTCTATTTCCAGCGGGCGCGAAACATTGAGCCATTGGCTTTCTTTATGTGCGACTATTTTTTTTACGTCGGAAGGATAAAAAGTTGTAGCAAAAAAGATGCTGGAAAAAAATGAGTATAATCCCCACAACACTACTAGGGCAGCGGCAACGAATAAGAGTAGGGATTTATCTTTGTGACTGAGTTTCATGGGAAGGATCAATTAGTAGTTAACAATTATCAGTTAACAGTTAATGGGGGGAATGAACTAAATAAACAACAGTTAAGCTAAGCTGATAATTGTTAACTGATAATTGTTAATTAAAAACAAATGGGGGCATGTTACCACGCCCCCATTTAAGAGGTTAATTAACCATTTTCGCCTCTTCTAGCTTTTTTCTTACGAGCAATGCTTTCTTCTCTTCTTCTTTTAACTTTTTCAGAAGGTTTTTCGAAGGCTTTTCTTCTTCTGGCTTCTTTCACCAAACCCTCTTTTTGGGTTTTTTTTCTGAAAGCTCTGATTGCCATTTCCAAGTTGCCTCGGCCGTGAACTGTAACGTCCATTTTAACTTTACCCCCTTTTGATCCGAAAAATTGTTTGATTACTTTTTAGATCCTGAAACAAGTTCAGGATGACGGAAGGGTAGATGAGATTTCTCTCGAACAACTAGTTTCTGTCATCCTGAACTTGTTTCAGGATCTGTCTTAAAATTTACTTAAACTCTTGGATCAATCCAAGAGATGTTGCCGTCTTTTCTGTGGTAAACCACATTGATTCTTTTGTTCAACTTATTGATGAAAACAAGCGCCGGAAGGTCAGCTAAATCCATTTTCATGATCGCTTCATCCACGCTTAATTCTTCGATGTCGGTAGTTTTTTCGTTAATGACATTTAGAGATTGATCTAACTCGTCACTTTCCCTTTCTTCATTTTCCATTTCTTCAAATACATTGTAAGCCATTGGAGGCAAAATATATTTCATGGAATCAATTGCTTGGTAGTTTGGCTCAACTGATTTTAATCCGCCACCAGTTCGACGATAATTCTTAATTTTTCTTTTGTAACGACGTAATTGCTTAGAAGCTTTTTCTGCAGCTTCGTTGAAGCATCCGTAAACATCACCGGCTTCAGCGTTACTCTTAACAGTGATTCCACCTTTTACTCCTTCATTAACTGTAACTACAACTTTAAAAAGATTTCCTTCTTTAGAAAAGTGAACTTCGGCATTAATTGCTTTATCAAAATATTTTTTGATGGATTTTGCCAAATTTTCTTCGACGTACTGTGTCAAAGATTGGCCAATATCCATGTTTGAACTGATTACTCTTATTTGCATAATTTTAGTTGGTTAATTTACTTAAATTTGATTCATTACGTATTGGAGAATTCCGCCACGATTAAAATATTCAACTTCGTTACCGGTATCGATACCACAAGTTAATGTGACCTCTTGCTTAGAACCATCAGCCTTGGTGATGATGCACTTAATATCTTGTTTCGGTTGGATGTTAGGAGTGATTCCTAAAATATCAATCACTTCATCCCCTTTAAGTTCAAGTGTTTTTCTGGTCTGATTATTTTGGAAAATCAGTGGCAAAACTCCCATTCCAATTAGGTTAGAACGGTGAATTCTTTCAAAGCTTTCCGCAATTACCGCTTTCACTCCAAGTAGAAAAGTTCCTTTAGCAGCCCAGTCACGAGAAGATCCCGTACCATATTCTTTACCAGCAACAATTACTAATGGTATATTTTTTTCTTTGTAAAACATCGCCGCATCATAAATTGATGTGACTTCATCTTTTTCAAAAATTTTGGTGAATCCGCCCTCTTTCACGCCACCCAGAATTTCATTTTTAATTCTGATATTAGCAAAAGTTCCACGCAACATTACTTCGTGATTACCGCGTCTGGCGCCGTAGGAATTGAAATCATTTTTCGCGACACCTTTCTGTATTAAATAAACTGCCGCCGGAGATGTAGCAGAAATATTTCCTGCCGGAGAAATGTGATCGGTGGTGATTGAATCACCAAATAATCCAAGAACTCTCGCACCTTTAACTTCAACAGCGTTAGCACGATTAAGATCGTCAAAGAAGTTTGGCAAACGAATGTAAGTGCTGTTCTTATCCCAATTGTAAGTGTCGGATTTGGTAACTTGAATTTTTTGCCAAGCCTCATCACCTTTGCACAAATCGGCGTATTTTTTGGCAAAAACTGCGCGGGTAATATTAGCGTTAATCACCGCGTCAATTTCAGCTTTACTTGGCCACAAATCTCTTAAGTAAACTTTGTGACCGCTAGTGTCAGTGCCAATCGGATCAGTAGTAAGATTTATTTTTAAATTTCCGGCTAAGGCGTAAGCAACCACTAATGGCGGAGAAGCTAAATAATTAGCCTTCACTAAAGGATGAACCCGACCTTCAAAATTGCGATTTCCTGAAAGCACCGCGCCAACCAAAAGATTTTTTGATTTAATAACATCTTCAATTTGGTGATGCAACGGACCGGAATTTCCGATACAAGTTGTGCAGCCGTAACCAACTACGTAAAAACCAAGTTGGTCGAGATAATTTTGCAGACCAGAATTAGTTAGATATTCGCTCACCACTTGCGATCCCGGTGCGATTGAAGTTTTTACATGACTACTGACTTTCAAACCTTTTTCCACCGCTTTTTTGGCGAGCAACCCTGCAGCAATTAGAACTGATGGGTTGGAAGTGTTGGTGCAAGAAGTAATTGCAGCAATTACAACATCACCATCACCTAAATCGGTATTAAGTTCGGGAATTAAAATTTTACCTTCGTGGAAAGTGTTTAGCTCATTTTGCAAAACATCAAATGATCCTTGAACCTGACTAAGATTGACTCGGTCTTGAGGTCTTTTTGGACCGGCCAAGCTTGGTTCAATTGTTGAAATATCTAGCTCAATTACTTCACCAAATTCGGGTGACAAATCGTGATTTTCAACAAAGATTCCTTGAGCCTTGGCGTAGGCTTCAACTAGTGACACCGTATCTTCGTCGCGGGCAGTAAGGTTTAAATAATCGAGAGTAACTTGATCAATCGGGAAAATACCGCAAGTTGCGCCATATTCAGGCGCCATGTTGGCGATGGTGGCGCGATCAGCTAGTGAAAGAGTTGCAAGAGCAGGACCAAAAAATTCAACAAATTTTCCGACAACGCCTTTTTTACGCAGAATTTGGGTGACGGTTAAGACTAGATCAGTGGCAGTAATACCCTCTTGCATTTTACCACTTAATTTAAATCCGATTACTTCAGGAATCAGCATTGAAATTGGCTGACCCAACATTGCCGCTTCCGCTTCAATACCACCAACACCCCAACCTAAAACGGCTAGACCGTTAATCATGGTGGTGTGGCTGTCAGTTCCTACTACCGTGTCTGGATAAGCGATTACTTCACCGCCAATATTTTTAGTCCAAACTACGCGGGCTAAATTTTCTAAATTTACTTGGTGACAAATTCCGGTTCCTGGGGGTACAGCGCGAAAATTATCGAAAGATTCTTGGGCCCATTTTAGAAATTCGTAACGTTCGAAATTACGTTCAAATTCTTGGTGAACATTTTTTTGCAATGAATCGGGAGAGCCGTAAGAATCAACTTGTACCGAGTGATCGATTACTAAATCGACGGGCACTAGTGGGTTAATTTTTTTCGGATCTTTTTTAAGAAGTGTAACAGCATCACGCATTGCTGCTAAATCAACTACTGCAGGAACTCCGGTGAAATCTTGCATTAAAACGCGAGACGGAGAAAAGGCGATTTCGATTCTTTTTTTAGAATCTGCTACTGAGTCAATGATGGCAAGGATGTGTTCGTCGGAAATAATTTCACCGTCGAAATTTCTGATTAGATTTTCGAGGAGGATTTTTAAACTGTAAGGTAATTTAGAAATATCGCGATTGGCTTTTTGGGCGGCGTCAACTAAAGAGAAAAATTTGTAGTTTCTGTTGCCTACTTGCAGGGAAGATTTGGTTACGAATTCTGTTTTCATGGTTTTAGGTATTTATTTTAGAGGATGCTTTTTACCAAGTTAATAGATCCTGAAACAAGTTCAGGATGACAGTTAGGGGAGATTTTCCGGTTACTGTCATCCTGAACTTGTTTCAGGATCTATTCGCTCGCTAACTAATTCGAAGTCGCGCTCACCACCCAATTCGGATTAGGTGAAGTCACGTCTTTTTTAAAAGTCCAAATATCTGTTAGTTCGCTGATTTCATCTTTTCTACCCTCAATCACCTGACCATTTTTATCAGTGATGTAGTTGATTTGTTTTGAGACTATTTTTACCGCGACCGAAGCAAAATTTTCCAGCAACATCGCCGAAACTATTTCAGCTTTCTCAATTGAGATTAGATTAGTAACCAAAGTGCTTTCCTGAGACTTTCTTTGATTAACTGCATTTTCAAAACCTTGGTAAATTTTATCGGCGAGTAATATTTTTAAAGTTTCTAAATCGTTAGCAGCAAAGGCCTTGATAATCATTTCAAAAGCGGACTTAGCACCATTGATAAAAAATTCGGCAGCGATGTTACAACGCTGTAAAATATTGGAAAAATTTTGTCTGGTTGTGGCATCAAGAGGTTGAAGAATTTGTTCTTCGATCTGATTTCTTTTTTCAAGAATGGGAAGCACCTGCTGCTGATATTGCTGAGTTATTTTGCTTTGAATGGCTAAAACTTCTTCTTTTCTTTTTGCTAATTTGGCTTCGATTTGCTTCTTTTCCTCTTCGTCAATTTTACCCAGCTGCTTATTTAGTTTTAGAAAAATAATAAATGCGAGGGCGGCGAAGAATATGATATCCATGGGGTGAAGTTAAGAATTAGGAATTAAGAATTATGAATTAAGAACGATGCTTTTCTACAATTCTTAATTCTTAATTCCTAACTCTTAATTACATAAATGGGGCAAGCGACGGGGATCGAACCCGCGACCTTTAGAACCACAACCTAACGCTCTAACCAACTGAGCTACGCCTGCCAAAAGATAAAAGCCCTTTAAATGGTGAAGGGCTTATTTGCCGGAATTTAAATAGAGATCCGGCTTTGTCAAGTAATCAAAAAAAATGACTAAGAAAAAAATTCACAATTCTTACTAATCATCTTTTTTCTTACTTGCATCCTCACCGGTACTTCCACTAGCAGCGCTACTAGAACCTGATGAATCAGATGCAGTATTATCCGAACCTTTTGAAGCTTCCGGCGCCTTCGCACCATCTGTTGCTCCTTTAGGAACCTCAGGAACACTGTCCGATTTAGGAGCTTCACTGGTAGAATCTTTACCACTTTCTGTACTTTGAGACTCGCTACTACCAGAAGAACTTGCCGCACTAGTATCATCACCTCTTCCTTCTCCTGCGGTGTTATCACTACCAGAAGATGTTTCCGGTGATGATACATGTTTACCACCATTACCCATTAATTGTGCTGCTCCCGTAGCACCCTCTCCAGCCTTTCTGGCAATAGTACTACCATGTTTCTTGATCGCTCCCATGCCTCGCTTCTGCAAGCCTCTAAGTGCCCCATAAGATTGTGAAACCATTTGAGTAGCTGATCCCCAGTTGCTATCAAGTTGGGCACCTCCGACTAATTTAGCGGCAAAGGCAGAAATCTGATCCATAAATTTCATAAAAATAAACATGAGCATGGCCCCGTTTATTATGGCTTTTAATTTGGTTTCATTCATGTCGGTCAGCATTGGTAAACCTATCCCTAAAATCTCTAAACCGGGGAATGTTTTGATATCAGCAACACGGAAAATACAGTAGAAGCTGGTATCTGCCGCCTCACCTTCACAGACTACGGTTTTTGGTTCATTTTTACCATCACCTTCAAATGTAACATCACCAACCATGATATGGTCAAAGAGAGTCAGGAAAATTCCCAGATAAACTGAGAGTATCATGGGCTGCAAAGTTAATCCTAATAGTTGTTTCCACCAACCGTCAAAAATTCCTTTGGTTCGGGCAAACAGACAACAAGTGATCGTGATCGGTGAAACGAATAATAAAATTATCACCGTGGTTATCGAAAGCAGGAAGATATGCAGAGCCTTCACCGTGATTGAAAGCATGAAGAAGGCAAAACAGCAAGATGCAATCACAAATACAATGCCCAAACCTCCGGTTAAAAATCCTCCCAGAATCATAAATATTAGATTAGGCACCGAAACCTCAGGACCGTAACCCATTGCCCGAGCAAGTTTGCAATCAAGAGTATCCCACATTCTAAGATATTCTAATCCCGGAGGATAAGCCGCGTACTCGACAAGAGTAACGGTACCGTCAGCTGCCGTAGTAGAGGTATATTTATTATATTTGGTTGCTTCATTATCATCGGCATAATTGAATTTTGGAAATTGGCATCCGTCAAGAGATTCGGATTCCGTGCCCTCATGAACTTTAAAGGTCATTTCCGATAACATATCAGCCGTTCCTAATATACCCTCCATAAAGCCAAATTGCCAACCATCACCAATGGCAAAATACATCATTAACCCAATTTTCAAAACATAAGGCATTAGCTGTTTTTTGGTGATTGTTGTTCCCGGAACTCCAATCAAAATCATATATCCGAAAAAGACGATGGAGAGAGTCAAAGCCATCTTAATAATGTCCTGCACGCTATCCTGAATTTTTAAGAAGAAGGACTTGGATGATAAAGTTTCTCCCTCTTTGTATAAATAACCCCCCGGACATTCTCCACCCTCACCCGGAGTTGTACCATCAAGACATTTAGTATCACCCGCCTTGTTCAAGAAAATATTTTCCATAGTTTCTTCGAAGCACTGCGCCATTGGGGCAGAGAAGCCACGATTATTGACCGGCAATACCTCCGAAGTATATCCGTAAACATTTTGTGAATCGCCTTTCATATCTTTACATGCCGCAGAAATGAAAGCACCCGTCATGTTACTGGTATAAACATAAGGCAATATCGGCAACTTCACACAATGGTTCATGTATTGGCAGATATTTACCGTCCGAGTTAAATCGCTGGCATCAATTTCCTCTGTCTCAGTTCCACCGGCCAATAAATGATTGTAAGGACATACTGAATAAGTTTTAGCGCAGGCGTAATTGGGCTCAACTTTGCTACCATAAACATCAAACCAAACATCACCGATATTACATCTAGAACCAATTTCGCAGAATTTATATTCTTTATTAGTTCCCCCTAAATTCTCGCTATAAATACACATCGCGTTCTGACTTCTTCTTTTGCAACAATCATAAGCTGCTTGGGTTTCCGAATTTTGACCGGCAACAAAAAATCTTTGACAAGCGTAAACAGGTGCAGCACCAGCACCCGTCAAATAGTATTTTTGCTTATCATCATCATAGCCAAGATTTTGTATTCTTGTTGCGTCGTCCCAAGGATTTTCACAAGCGCCTTCACCATTATCCGGATATTCTATTCCACCATAAATATATTCGCGGTAATATTTATTCGTTAAGGAGATAGTAGAATCTACATCGCAAGTACTACCATTATTAGCTTTAAGAAAAGTATGCTCTAGACATAAACGATAAGGGCCTTTGGTTTTTTTCCAATCACCATCTTCTTGAGTCCATTGCTGCCACTCATTACCACAAACTTTTGCTTTTTCATATGTAGTTTTTGCAACACCATAAATTATAGCAAGAACCGAAAGAGCCACCCCAATAGCAACAAGATAGGCAGCATATGCTGAACAACATCTAATAGCGTCAGAAGTAGCCAAAGCAGTTTGAGCAGCAGCAGGAGCACAAAGTGCTGCAGCCTGAGGACCACCACATGCCACACCTTGGGCTGTTGAAGCCGCAGTTATATTGCCCAGCCTCGAACTACATTTTGCAGTTTCCGAACCACTCTTCAATAATGTGAACGGATTAAGCGTCGGAAGTAAATCTTGGCTTCCAAGATCTGCCAACCTTTCTTGTACTTGCTGCGCCAAACCAAAACTATTTAGAGGAATACAAGCAGCATCAGTAACCACACCAGCTGTTTCTTTAACCAATCCAACCGTTATAAAGAAAGTAATGCAAATCGGGTTAGTTATTTCCCAATCAATATCTTTATTGGCACTAAATGGATTATACTCAATAGTTCCGGTATTGCAGGTATATTTATTGGCAGCACCACTACCGCGATAGCCGATGTCATCTCTAACACCTTCATAAATAGCATAAGATTCAATAGGGATGAGAACAGCAGAAACGGCGATGAAATAGGCGAAGAATAAGCGGAGAGGTTTAAAAAGATAACTACGCTTCATCAAAAATTTTTATTAGCTGATTAATTTCGTTGTTGGAAGTTTTGAAAGAGCCACGATTAACGGTCAAGTAAGAACTAACATCTAAAATTTTTCTAAGTTCAACCATTTCATTTTCAAGAAGAGTTTTTCCACTGCTCACCAAATCTAAAATAAAATCACATAAATTTAATTTGGAGGCAATTTCAATGGAGCCATTGAGCTTGATTGCCTCAGCTTGGATACCTAATTCTGAAAAGTATTTATCAGCAATCGCGGTATATTTAGTGGCGATACGGATGTGGCTTCTTTTGGTTAGATCAAGTTCCACAGATTTTTTAGCCGCAATCGACAAACGACACTTGCCGATTCCTAAATCAAGAACAGGAAAAATTTCCGGTGAAGAAAATTCAGCTAAAACATCCGAGCCACAAATACCAATATCCGCTGCACCAAATTTCACAAAAGTGGCAACGTCAAAACTACGAACTTTGACAACATCAAGATTTTTTCGGTTAGTTGTAAAAACTAATTTACGCGAAGATTCGTTGAAAAAATCCTTTTCAGGAATGATGTCGATGCTTTCTAGTAAAGGGTTTAGCTCATCCAAAATTCTACCTTTGGGAATTGCCATTAAGATTTTTTTCATTTGTTTTACGTTGTTTTGAGAAGTTTGTGCGCGTTGAATAGATCCTGAAACAAGTTCAGGATGACAGAACTGGAAACCTCCCTCCACCGTCATCCTGAACTTTCTTAGGGATCTATCACTAACCCCGCATTAAAAAAGCTTCTGATACCTCATCAAAGCCCCTAACACATTTTGCGTTTCCACACTTGTTTTATAGTCATTTCTCTGATTCTTATACCCAACCTGAAACAATAATTTATCAAAAAAAGAGTTTTTAAGAAATTCATATCCCAAGGAAATTTCCGATAAATTCTGATCAAACCCGTAAGCCATCACCTGTGAATTCTGCAAGGACGAATAACCTAAAGTTACATTCCATTGCTCATAAATTTTGCCGATCACATTACCACTCAAATAATTTTCACCAATATCAGAGTTACCACCAAAATTTTTCATCGAAACATATTCAATTAAAGCATCTAAATCAAAATTTTCTCTTACCGGATATTTGTAATTCATCCCCAAAGCATAACCTTTTTGATCGGCAATTTTAGTGGTTGTAACTGAGCTGGCACTTTCATTTACAGCTAAGTTGAGGTAAGAAAAATGGTAGGATAATTTTTCCCTTTCAGAAAAATCAAAATTAATGTCAAGCGAAGCATTGTATGATTGCGGCGACCTTGTGTCGCCGGGAAGACCGTCATATTTGTGAGCCGAATCGCGGCCGGTAATTGTAGCATTATCCAAATTTTTACGATCATTAGTAAAGGTAGATAAACCAAAAACATATTCGCCGATTTTTTTGCGATCACCGGCGCGATAAAATCCATTAACCCCTAATTTTTCTCTTTGCATGTAAGCATTAGCAATATCACCCGACCAAATACCGCGTCCCCAACGCCACGCCGTACCGAAATCTAAATCAAATTTACCCAGAACAACCGCATATTTTTTAGTGTTGTAAACCAAATTTAACTCTTCGAAAAAAACCCCCTGATCTTCAAAAGCCCTGTCTCCACCACCATTGGCAAGGGTATTTCTTCTCGCTGTTTCCGATGCTTGGCTGGAACGTTCAGATTTAATGAAGCTGTTAATTGATAAATTTTCGCTAATATTGAATCCTGAAAAAAGACGGGCCACAACATTACTATCCAAATATTCATCGCGACGATTAGTGCTTTGATAATTGTCGGCGGCGTTAACGTCTGCTACTAAATTATTGACGAATTTAGATTGAGTGACTGCGTAATCTTGCTCGACCAACTGTTTTAAAATTCCGAGGCTCACGTAACTCTGGGCTAAAACCTCGCAGGAAAAACCACACAAAATCAGAAATAAATAAAAGTGCTTCATTGATTTGCTTTTTACTTGAGGATGGGGAGGTTGAAATTGGGTTGGTTAATTATGAATAGATCCTGAAACAAGTTCAGGATGACGCCGAGAGTGAGGGGTGATCTCCCCCAAGACTCCGTCATCCTGAACTTGTTTCAGGATCTATCCCACAAACTCAATCCCTAAATAGAATCAAATATTTCCAATCAAATTTATGTCAATCGCACTCTTAATCGCAACAAGTTTTTCACTCGGCTTCTTTGTTGAAAGTATCGTCGGCTTCGGCGGCGGCTTAATCGCTTACGCCATTCTGGGATTTTTCCTCGAACTCAAAGAAATGATTCTAGCCGGACTCTACATCGGCACCTGCTCCAGCGCCTACATAGCTTACACTGATTTAAAATCTTTCGACAAAAAAATATTCAAACCATTGCTACCGATTTGTTTTGTCGGAACCGTAATCGGCGTCTTCATTTTCAGTAAATTTCCTTCCGATATTTTAGCCTGCGTTTTTGGCATTCTACTGATTTTACTCTCAATCAAAACCATGTTTTTCAACACAGTTATTTTTCCTAAGTCATTCAAACAAACTTTACTTTTAGTCAGTGGAATATCCCAAGGCGCCTTCGGAATTGGCGGACCCTTTTTAGTTAATGCCTTAAAAAATGATTTCAAAAATAAATCAGGCCTACGCAGCACCATGGCGGTATTTTTTGTGGTATTTAATCTCATCCGCTTCACCCAACTTTCGCTTCAAGGTGAAATTCATCCTGAGTTTTTTTATAAAATTTGGTGGACCATAATTCCGGTATTTCTAACCATCCAACTCGGTTACCGCATCCATTTAAAAATTAGTGAAGAGTTTTTTAGGAAGCTCATCGCTTTAATGACGGTGGTTGCAGGAGTGAAGTTTTTGGTGCAAATGTTTTAAAATTAACAATTATCAGTTATCAATTAACATTTGCTCAAAACACCAACTGTTAATTGCTAATTGTTAACTGATAACTTAGTAATCATGCCAGACATCGTAAGCCTAATAGAGCAAGGCAGTTCCAATCTCCTAATTTTCATCCCAATCGCAATCCTTCTCGGCGCCCTTCATGGTTTAAACCCGGTCACCCCAAAACCATGATGGCCGCTTTTATTGTGGCAATTCGCGGCACTGTTAAACAAGCCGCCTTTTTGGCCTCGCCACCACAATTTCCCACACTCTAATTGTTTGGATTATAGTTTTAAGCAGCATGTATTTCATGAATGGTCAATTTGATGCCACAGCTACAGAACCATATTTTCAGGCTATCTCCGGTATTTTAATGATGGCAATTGCGGCTTGGATGATGCATCGTAATTGGCAACATCATCAGGCTTTTAAACACAGCCATCACCATCTTG
Organism: Rickettsiales bacterium; assembly: GCA_947455845.1. GTDB lineage: Bacteria > Pseudomonadota > Alphaproteobacteria > Rickettsiales > UBA1997 > UBA2645. The sequence continues at coordinate 4,718 of CANGQE010000007.1, read as the reverse complement.
ACCACCAACTTCAAGCATTGGATGTAGTTTCACCCGAATATCAAGATGCCCACGAACTCGCTCACGCCAAGGATATTAACCAGCGCTTCACTAATAAAAATATCACCACTCCCCAAATTGTAATGTTCGGACTTACCGGCGGATTAATCCCCTGCCCCGCCTCAATCACCGTTTTGCTTTTATGCCTACAACTTAAAAAAATTGCTCTCGGCAGTTTGCTGGTGGGTTGTTTTAGTATCGGCCTAGCTCTGGTCTTGGTTGCATCGGGAGTAGTTGCGGCACTTAGCGCTAAACATATTTCAAAACGTTGGTCAATATTTAGTAAATTAGCCAAATACGCCCCTTATTTATCAGGCTTACTCATTGCCACAATCGGGCTTTACGTTGTCTATCACGGCTTAGTTACAATTTACTGATTAGAAAAGCAGCCCTAATCAATTACTAATTGAAACCTTCACTGAAAATTGGCGCGTGCCGGCAAAAGCAGAAAGTTCTTCCGCCAATCTTTTAGGCCAATATTACGATCCTGCCACCAACACTTATTTAATGGGTTACGATGACAATAATAACATAACCTACCGCCGCACCAGCTGGTTCGTGGTAACAAATGCCAATTTTACAATTTTATTTCATCGAAATTTATATTCATCAACTCCTTTTGCGGAGAGTGGCGGAAGAAACTAATTATTAATTTCCTCGCTAATCTTTCCGGTTCCGTTTTTGGAGATACATTTTTTAACTCCGTGATCAAAGCAGTGTCGCAATTGATATTCAAAGTTCCCTGCTTGTCATAACAGGCATCATGATTTTTACAGGCAGCATCAACCTCATCAGTTGGCTTCGGCATCTCACCATTGGTAGGTCGCTCATAACCACAATAATTTCCGTAGCGCGGAAAAGTCACAACTTCGTTAACATTCTCCTTAACCTCAGAAGAAGATCCGCAGCTGCTAACAATAAGCGGCAACAAAAGTAGGAAACATTTTTTCATGAGCTTTAATTATTAAATTTATTAGACTGGAAAAGTAAGGCTGAATTAAGATTGGTTGTCTAATAAATTTTTCGTAAATTCTTACAAAGCTCGCTGGTCGAGAGGAGTCGAGACCATTTAGAAGTTATGCTGCCGATGAAACAACAAAGGAGATAAACATTAAAATGGTCTCGACTCCTCTCGACCAGCGAGCTTTGTAATTTTTGCGCCCTGCACTATTTCAACGAAATATTTTTGACCTTCTACAACCACAGATTTATCTTTAGCTTGCAACTTTTCATCTATTACCGTTTTTAAAAAAGGGGTTAGGCTACTTTTTTAATGACGGATTTGGGTTAAATTCTTTCCAGATCTTTCACAGTTTTTATATCATCAACCTCGCCGGTATTAATAACTGTTTTAGGTTCAATAACCATCGCCCACACTTCTTCCTCAGGGCTTGGACAGTGCTCTACTCCTTTAGGAATTAAAATAATTTCTCCGGGATTCGCAGTTAAATCTTGATCACGAAATTTAATGGTCAGCTTACCTTTAATAACAATAAAAAGCTCATCCTCATCCTTATGAGAATGCCAAACAAATTCACCCTGAAACTTTACCAATTTAATAAAATTCTCATTTAATTCCCCAATAATTTTTGGTGACCAATAGTCATTAAATAAAGATAATTTCTGGTTCAGATTTATTTTCATCGGAGTGCTCATAGTTAAAGTGCTATTAGTTACTGCCCTGATTTTGCAGCTCATTTTCTTTTACACTAATCTTAGATGCTGCTTCTGACCTTATCTCATGTTGGCTAGAAGAAGCTATTTCTCCAGCTGTTGGATGGGATGCAAAAGAGCTTGAGCAAAAAAGTAAAGTTAAAGCAAAAAGACTAAAAGATTTTTTCATATTTTTTGTGATTATTTTTTTAGAAATCTGGACTGTCCCCAAATTTTAATTATTTGGATTCTAAAAAAGTCAAATGAGGTTTTTCCAAATCTTGGAGTAATAAATTCAATGCGAAAATTGTAATCATAAACTCCACAAAAAATGTCCAATGTAAAACAAAATTCCTCACCCACCAGTCATATCGCGCCGGAACTCACCGTCATCCTAAACTTGTTTAGTGTATTTCGGCATCTTTTATCAAGTGTCGAGAGTCGAGATTTGACACCTTTATTAACCTTTTTTTAAAAAATTTACGGATGATACAAAAGTTGCAGATGCATAGCGGTTGAAAATTTAGAAATAATCTTATGAAGCCAGTATTTTCAAGTGTGTACTTTCTTGAAAAAGGTACAGTCCAAATGAGACAAAATCTCCATTCTCCGAGTGGGCTTTACTTCTGCGCAATCAGTAAAATCAAGGGATGTAAGGATATTGGTTAAGCTAAATGTGAGAAAATTCCCCATTTCGATAAAAATGTGAAATTTTTTGACGGATGTTTCTAGGAAATTTTTGAAAAGATGTATGTCGTAGATTCTCTATTTACATGGCTTTAGAGAATATTTTGCACTAGAGAATAAAGGATCAACAAAGTTCAGCTTAACTGCAAAACGGAGAAAAAGTTCGCAGTTTTTATGGCGGAGGAAACGACCCCTTTTGCGAACTTTTCTCTGCTTTTGGCGATGTAGGTAAATAAAGGCTTTAAACCCTATTTCAACTGCACTGAAAAGTTTTAATTTCGACATTGATTGAGGCACGCGACACCATTTTGCGAACTAATTTTAGGACGGATTGATTTATGTTTGGCGAATTGTTTTTTACTTCGTTAAAGTTTAGTATCTGCAAGATACTGATTATCTATCGATGTTTAACAATTAATTTTATAGTGCGAAATGGGGATGTTAAGGTTATTTCTTGCCTATGTAGTGGTTTTGTTTCACAGCCCTGAGGGGGTTTTACCGAGACCGATCCATCCAGCTTTAGCGGTACAATGCTTTTATGTTATTTCTGGATTTTACATGCAGTTAATAATCAAGAGTTATCACGATGCTAATGATAACAAATGGGCACTAACATTTTATAAAAGTCGTTTTGTTCGAATATTTTCGATCTACTACGTCTTCTTGCTTCTGACATTTGCTCTGAATTTTAAATTCGATTTTCCTACTCTCTCTTTATTCGTAAAGAACCACGATTTCGTTGAAGCTTTGATCGTTATTGCCAACAATGTTTTAATTTTTGGGCAATCCGTTTTGCGTCTTTTTTTCTATGACTTAGATGCAGGAAAATTTGTCTTTGTTGATACTTATAAAAATCTAATTCCGATTACCAATAAGGCATCTTTTACCATGATGATGATGTCATGGACTCTTGATGTTGAGTTGATGTTTTATCTTATCGCACCACTAATTTTGCTACGATCATCGTCCATGATTTTAGCCATCACTTTTTTAAGTATTTCCTTGAGATTGTGGCTAGGACATAATGGTTATAACCAGCATACCTGGTTATACGGCTTTTTTCCATTGGAAATAGCTACTTTTTTGCTAGGATCAATTTCTTGTCGATTTTATCTATTCTTTACCCACAAGAAATATAAAAATATCCTTGAATACATATCGCCAAAAATTTCTTTTTTGATCAATAATGCTTTTTACAAAAGAATCCTAAAATTTTTACATCAGCAGCATAATAGTAAAATTCTGTTTCATCTGATTTACTTCGTAATCGCGTTTAACCTATTTAATTTTTATTTATCTGGGTGGAATGAATCAATATCTGGCGGATCTTGGGACGGAGGAATTACAGGCGCTCCTCATAAGTATTGGTATGTAATTTTCGTTACAGCATTATGGCTACCGATTTTATTCTTTTTAACGAAAGATATGAAATGGGATCGTTTTATAGGAAACCTATCTTATCCAGTTTATCTGGGACATGGGCTGGCTTTATATTATCTGCACACTTCTAAAGTTGAACCTCAATACCATGGCATGGTAGCTTTTGTGGCAACTGCATTACTATCAATTTTGGTAGTTATTTTATTAGAAAATCCGGTTGATAGATACCGTCATAAGAAATTTCTAAGAAACTCATCGACCGCTTGAGTAAAGTTTAGATGAGCAAAAAATAATCTCCGAATCTCTATTTCACGTTCACCGAATTTTAAGCAGTATCATCAAGACCTAGCAGCACCAGTTGTAGAAAAAATCTCCATTTTTCTCCGTTTCTTAAAATAAAAATTGATCACTTGGAACAAATGGCGGGAGTAACTTAGTGTAGTTCTTCGCATCGCGTAGTAATCGCGCGTAGTCCTGCATGCTAGAGCGTAAAGGATTGCGAGAGTATTGTGGAGTAAATGGGAGTAATCTGGAGTAGTAGAGGGTAGCTGGGAGTAGCCCAGAGTAATGGCGGAGAAAGAGGGATTCGAACCCTCGATACAGTTACCCGTATACTTTCTTAGCAGGAAAGCGCCTTCGGCCACTCGGCCATTTCTCCGGAAGTAGTATTTTTTGAGTGGGGCGGGAAAGTAAGGGGGAAATGAATTTTTGCAAGTTCTTACTTTGTGGGAGATGGAATATTTTTTGGGTGGTTGTTTTGGGGAATGAATTTGGGGTTCGGGTGCTGACAGATTTGATGAATATATTCTCGATGCGGGTCGGGGTTTGTAACCACTACTGTCCAACTAAGCGCCAAGAGAAAACCCGTAACTCCTTATAAATCAAGGCTTAGTTGGGGGTAAAAAGTTTTTTCGATCTAGAAATGATTTATGAACTATCCTTTTAAAAAAGGAGAAATT
>CANGQE010000006.1 GCA_947455845.1 Rickettsiales bacterium | reverse complement strand
ACCTCTACCAAATTCACACCACCCAAAAAAAATACCACCAAACCGCCATTGTTTTTAACATTGAGCACGAACGCTCCCACGAAAATGTCGCTTACGAAAAATTTCTACCGGGTGGTCCGTTAGCAATTTTACCACTGCAAAACCCTAATCATTCTTCAATTGTTTGGATCGCGCCAGATAAGATCGGATCAGCTATTTTAAGCTTAGATGAAGAAAATTTTATTCAGCAATTAACCAAAAAAATGGAAAATTGTTTAGGAAAAACTTCGGTAATTTCAGAAAAATTTTCTTACCCTTTAATTTTGATTGAAGCTGAAAAATTTTATCACAAAAAAATGCTACTAATAGGAGATGCTGCTGCTGGTGTGCATCCAATTGCCGGTCAGGGTTTTAATTTGGCAATTTCAGGCATTAAAATTTTGTGCGAATTAGTAAAAAATAATCTTGTAGGTGGCTTAGATATCTCCAGTCAAAGCCTGATCGATTCTTACAATAAAAAAGCTAAAATTGAGGCGCGTAAAATGTTGGTGGCTACCGATATTTTAAATTCACTTTTTGAAAGTAAGAGCCTATCAATTGGCTTTGCTCGTGACCTAGGCTTGGGCTTGGTAAATAAAATTCCTCGCTTGAAGAATTTTTTTATTAAGAGTGCTGGGGGGTTTTGAAAGTTAACAGTTAACAATTATCAATGCAGTTAACAGTTAACAATTATCAATTAACATTTGTTCAATCCACCAACTGTTAATTGATAATTGTTAACTGTTAACTTCAAAATTCATTATTACAAAAATGTTAATCTACCGCATACTTTCTGTTATTCTCTTTCCCTTCATCGAAATTTATCTTTTCTACCGTATTGCTAAAAAGAAAGAAGATAAAAAACGCCTAAAAGAGCGTTTCGGACATCCTACTCAACTGCGTCCTGAAGGTGATGTGATCTGGCTTCATGCAGTTAGTGTTGGTGAAATGAATTCGGCATTAATTTTAGTGGAAGAGCTACTTAAATTTTCTCCACAAACTTCAATTTTATTCACTACCACAACTCTTACTTCGGCATCAATCATCGCGACAAAAATTCCTAATTTTAAGGGCAAGGTCATTCATCAATTTCTGCCGATTGATTCTTATTACTGCGTGTTAAGTTTCTTAAATTTCTGGCAACCAAAAACCACAATTTTTGTCGAATCAGAAATCTGGCCTAACCTTATTTACGAAGCTGCTAACATGGGTTCTGCTACCTTTTTAGTCAATGCCCGCATGTCGGAAAAATCGGCTAAAAAATGGCGCTGGGCTCGAATGGTTGGTTTCTCAATTTTTGATTATTTTTCGGCAATTTTTGCTCAAACTGAGGAGGATAAAAAACGCCTGCAAAAACTCACTAAGCAAGAAGTTTCATTTTACGGTAACCTAAAATCACAAGCGCAAAATTTGAATTTTAGTGAAGCGGAATTAGAAAAATTAAAATTACAAATCGGCTCACGGAAATTCTGGCTTGCGGCTAGTACTCACAAAGGTGAAGAAGAGTTTGTAGTACAAACTCACCAGCTCTTAAAAAAAGATTTTCCGGATCTTTTAACTATCATTGTACCGCGTCATCCAAATCGTGCTGACGAAATCAAATCATTATTTGGCACGTTAAATTCTGCTCAGCGCAGCAAAAACCAGAATATTGAAAGCTCTACAGAAATCTATCTTGCTGACACTTTAGGCGAGCTGGGAATTTTTTACCGTTTAGCAAATTTTACTTTTCTCGGTGGCTCTTTAATGGAGATCGGCGGTCACAATCCTTTTGAGGCAATTAAGTTAGGATGCGTGGTTATTTCAGGTCGCAAGGTGTTTAACTTTAAAGAAATTTACCAAATTTTAGAACAGAAAAATTCTTGTGTGATGGTTGATAATTTAGAGCAATTATCGAATCAGGTGCGAGTGTTTTTGTTAGATGATAAAAGTCGCAGCGACATGGCGGACAGAGCTTCTAAGGTAATTGAAAGTTCAGATGATATTGTCAGGAAGTTGGTGGTGAAGATTAATGAAATTTCTAATTCTGCTTAAATAATTTCATTGATGATTTGTGGAATATATTCGAATAAGTCGCTAGGCATCATGCCAATTTCGCCTTGTTTTTTGGCTACTAAATCACCGGCGAGAGCGTGAATATTTACGCCGACAATAGCTGATTTTTCATTTTCTAAATTTTGTGCTATTAGACCGCCAATCAGGCCGGAAAGCACGTCGCCCATTCCGGCGGTAGCCATTCCAGCATTTCCGAAAGAGCATTGGTGTAGTATTTCTTCTCCATTAAAAACTAGAGTGTTTTGACCTTTTAAAACTGAGACGGCGCCAAATTTTTTGTAAAGTTTTTTGACGGAAGTCTCGCGATCTTTCTGAATTTCTTCAGTTGAAACTCCCAGCAATCGCGCCGCTTCTCCGACATGAGGAGTGATTACTGCATTTTCTAAATCAAAAGTTTTTTTGCTCTCACTTAAAATATTTAAGGCATCGGCATCGATTACTTTTGGTAGATTAGTAGCCATTGTCATTTCAAATAGTTCTTGGGCCCATTCAGATTTACCAAGGCCGCAGCCAATTACGATGACATTTTTATTGGCAAAGATTTTTGCCTCGGAAGAGGCGGAGGGAAGCATCATTGCGTTAGGAAGTCGCGCCAAAAGTGCAGTCCAATTTTCTTCTCGAGTTAAAACCGTAACTTTGCCGGCGCCGGCGCGATAGGCCGCTTCAGCCGCCATGATTACTGCACCACCCATTCCAGAATCTCCGCCAATAATTAAGACATGGCCAAAATCTCCTTTGTTAGAATCTGGTTTGCGGGCTAGTTGTTTTAATGCAATTTGGTATAAAAAGTTAGGCACTGAGGTTGGTGTGATTGATTAGAAATTTTTAATAGTATGAAAAATCGGTGGTTTTGGTGCAGAATTTAGAGTTGCCGGCTCATCATTAGTGTCAGCATATTCGTCATTTAATGGCATTGTCGCAAATCAAACTTTTCGCAATTCTTATTTTTTTGAAACGCACGTACATCTAGGTACGCTTACCTTTACTCGTAAATTTGTTTTTAATAGAACGAGTTGCACTGCGTGTCAAAAAAATTTCTTAGAAAATTTTGATTTGCGACAGTGCCCTTAAGCATTATTTCTTCGGCTTGTGTAACTTCTTCGAAAAAGTCTTCTCTACCCTATCTGCAAAAGGATTTTCGCTTTTACGTAAAACTAAGCGAATTGGTGTCAATTTTAAATCAAAATAATCCCGTAAAAAATTCACCAAATAACGTTCGTAAGAACCCTCTAAAGGTTTGATGTGATTGGTGAAAACAGCAAAAGTTGGCGGACGTTTTTTGATTTGTGTGGCGTATTTTAATTTGATCGCTTTGCCCTTGTACAATTTTGGTGAGTGTTTTTGCTCAGCCATTTTCAACCAGTCGTGAAGCTTGTTGGTTGGGATGTAAGTCTGCCATTGTTCGTAAGTTTTTAGAGCAAATTCCAAAGATTTTTCAACATTGTAACCCGTTTTTGCCGAAACTCCAACAATTGGAGCGCCTTCAATTTGTGGTAGTAGCGATTGAATTTGAGTGCGCACTTCGCGTAAAAAAACTTCCTTGTCACCTGTTACACAATCAATTTTATTAATCGCAAAAACCAAGCCGCGCCCTTCTTTTAAAATCTCACCGGCAAGAGCAACGTCTTGGTGATCTAGAAGTGAATTGGCGTCGATTAATAAAATTACAACTTGGGCGAAGCGGATGGCTCTAAAGCTGTCGAAGCTTGACATTTTTTCTAACTTTTGGGTGATGTTAGCTTTTTTTCTAATTCCGGCGGTGTCGATTAAACGAATTTTGTGGCCTTGAAATTCATGTTCAATGGTGATGGCATCACGCGTAATGCCGGCTTCGGGGCCGGTAATCATGCGATCGGTTCCTAAAATGCGATTTAAAAAAGTTGATTTTCCGGCATTAGGACGACCAACAATTGCAATTTGTAAAAGAGATTTTTCATCATCAACTTCTACCAGAGCTGAAGCAAAATTAGCTTCATATTCTTCAATTTCAGGAGCGATTTTGTCGTATAAATCACCAAAGCCTAATTTGTGTTCGGCTGAGATGGCGATTGGCTTGCCGAAGCCTAATTTGTAGTATTCTTTTTCAAAAACTTCCTCGTGCAAATTCTCGCATTTATTGGCTAGTAAAATGGTTTTTTTGTTAAGTTTTTTTAACCATTGCGCAAAATAAAAATCGGTATTGGTTACACCTTCTTTGCTGTCGACTACGAATAAACAAAGATCAGCATCGTCAACCGCAAGTTCGGTTTGCTCGACCATTCTTTTTTCCAAAGATTTATCGGTAATTTGATTTTCCAGACCTGCGGTGTCAATAACCATGAACTCAAGCGGCCCAAGCTTGGCTTTCGATTCTTTGCGGTCGCGCGTAACACCGGGGGTGTTGTCGGTAATGGCAAAACTTCTGCCGACTAATTTATTAAACAGCGTAGATTTCCCAACATTAGGTCGGCCGATAATTGCGATTTTGAACATGATTTAAGTAGGATTGGAAGATTGTTTGAGAGTTATATCTTAAGCTCAGTGAATTTGAGGTTCAAGCAGCTTAATTTTCCCCTTAATTTTTTAATTGACTGATAAAAAATTATGTAAAGTATTACTGACATTATTTAAAAAATTTCATCACGATTTTTTATGAGAAACGAAATAATTTTTTACAGCTCCAACACAGGATATTGCCAAATCCAAAACTGGATCATAAGTCTTGAAACTGAAAATAAGAAGCGAGTCTACGAAAGGCTAGAAAGAGTCAGACTTGGTAATTTTGGTGATTACAAAAACTTAGATGAAGGAATCTACGAGTTTAGATTTCACTTCGGTTGTGGGTACAGAATTTATTTTGGAAAAGATGGTGTAAATATTGTTATTTTACTGTGTGCCGGAGAAAAAGATACTCAGCAAAAAGACATTAAAAAAGCTAAAATATTGATGGAGGAATATCACAATGACTAAAAAAAATATTGCAAATTTGACAGCCAAACCTTCTGTAAGTGGTGGTAAGAATAGACATGTTAGGTATGAAGATTTTATTGCTGCAGAGTTTAAAAAAGATCCGGAATTTTTAAAAGCCTGTGTCAAAAGTGCTTTTGAAAATTACAAAAAAGATGGCGAGGTTTATTTTTTATTGGAAACCTTAAGACAGGCCGCAGAAGTAAAAGGCATATCCAAACTTGCTGCCGAAACGGGCTTAAGCCGCCAATATCTTTACGAAATGTTGTCTAAAAAAGGTAACCCAACTGTCAAAGTTTTTGCATTGGTTCTGAAGGCTTTTGGCTATCGTATGGTGTTTCAACCGATTAAGAGATCAGTTAGCAGTTAGCAGTTTGAACAAATGTTAATTGATAATTGTTAACTGATAATTTCTCCCTACTTAATCAAAATATCCTGTACCGCTCTTACAATATTCTTTTGGCGCATAAAGTGCTCGCCAATCAAGAAACAGTTGATCCCAGCTTGTTGTAGTAAATCAATATCTAGCGCATCTTTAATACCACTTTCAGAAACTAAAACGTAATCAGAAGGAACTTGTTCCGACAAAAATAATGAAGTTTGTAGATCAACTTTTAGCGTTTTTAGATCGCGATTATTAATGCCCAGTAATTTACTTTTTAACTTAGAAGCGCGCTGTAATTCGGACTCATTGTGAACCTCAACTAATACAGACAATCCGGCATCAAAAGCGCATTGTTCGAGCTCGGCTAATTTGGCATCATCCAGCATGGCAACAATTAATAAAATGCAGTCAGCACCCAACATTTTCGATTCGTAAATCTGGTAAGTATCAACCATAAAATCTTTGCGCAAAATCGGCAAATTGGAAATGGCGCGCACTTCTTGCAAATATTGACTCTTGCCCATGAAATATTTTTCATCAGTCAAGATCGACAGGCAAGTAGCTCCAGCTTCGGCGTAGTCTTGGGCAATTTCAATGTGATTAAAATCTTCGCGAATTAAACCGTGCGAAGGTGAGGCTTTTTTGATTTCACAGATTAAGCTAATCTCAACTTTGTCATTTTTCTCCTGCAATGTGGTAAAAAAACTTTTAGATTTTTCTCGCAAACATTTTGTGCGTTGACAAATTTCCTGCACAGATAATTCCTTTTTGCGGTTCCTAACCTCAATAAGCTTGTGCTGATAGATTTCTTCTAAGATATTTTTCATGGAAGTTTAAGTGAGTTAAGATTTAGTTTTTGGAAGACTAAATAATCGATTTAAATATTATGACAAATTTTTCTGGTGGTGCTTTTCCTAAAACTCGTTTACGACGTAATCGTAAATCGTCATGGATTCGTGATTTAACAGCGCAAAATATTTTTTCACCAAGTGATTTAATTTTGCCACTTTTTGTTATTGAGGGCAAAAATAAGGAAGAGAAAATTACTCATTTACCGGGAGTATCACGCCTTACAATTGATTTGATTGTGAAGAAGGCCAAAGAGGCTAGGGATCTTGGTATTCCAGCCTTAATGCTATTTCCCGTCATTAATCAAAAATTAAAAACTCTTGATGGTAAAGAAGCTTACAATCCTAAAAATTTAATGTGCCGAGCGATTCGTGAAATAAAAAACGCTGTGCCTGAAATTGGTGTGATTACGGATGTCGCTCTTGATCCTTATACCTCCCACGGTCATGACGGAGTCATTAATGAAAATGGTTACGTAGAAAATGACATCACGATTGAAATTTTATGCGCACAGGCTGTAGTGCAAGCCCAAGCCGGTTGCGACATTATTGCACCCTCCGATATGATGGATGGCAGAATCGGCGTAATTCGTGATGTGCTTGATGATGCGGGATTTATTGATGTGGCGATGATGTCTTACGCGGTGAAATATGCTTCAAGCTTTTACGGGCCTTTTCGGCATGCGGTGGGATCAGCTTCAAACTTAAAAAAATCCGACAAAAAAACTTACCAAATGGATTTCAGAAATTCTAACGAGGCTTTGCGTGAAATTGCTTTAGATGTAGAGGAAGGTGCCGACATGATTATTGTAAAACCCGGAATGCCTTATTTGGACATCGTTTCGCAAGCCTCACAAAATTTTAAACTGCCGATAATTTCTTACCAAGTGAGCGGAGAATATGCGATGCTGAAATTTGCGGCGGAGAATGGGGCTTTTGATTTTGACGCGGCCTTTGCTGAAAGTTTAATGGCTTTTAAAAGGGCGGGAGCTGCAGCGGTTATTAGTTACGGAGCGATTGAGGCGGTGAAGAAAATTAACAATTAACAATTAACATTTTTTGTTCAAACCTCCAACTGTTAACTGCTAATTGGTAACTGATAATTTCTTCGCTACTCTCAACCCCACTACCATCACTGCCAACATCACAAAGTAAGCAATCAATTGCGATCCTGCCGGTTGGTCGATGTAGCCGAAAAAGATGTGTAAAAATTTTCCAAAGAAACTTTGCTGAGATAAAATATTAGAACTATCAAAGGCAGGATTTCCAAGGGCAGGAACTATTTGGGCATTAATCCAAAAGCCAATTCCTTGTGCTGCAATTCCCGATGCCAAAAACACTAAAATCCAAGTAGTGACAATGAAAAAATATTTGCCAAAGGCTTTTAAAATTCCAAAATAAAGCGCTAATCCCGCTGCTGATCCCAAAGTGATTCCACACAAAAGTCCTAAAATAATTTCACCGAGGCTCGATCCTGAAACATAATAGCTGTAAGAGAAAAGCACGATTTCTGCGCTTTCACGCAGCACCGAAAAAAACACTACGATTAATAAAACGTAAAGCGGCTTTTTGCCGTCACGAATTGAGTGGCTAAGTTTTTTTAATTCGCCAGAAAGTGATTTGGCATGTTTCTGCATCCACAGAACCGTCCATCCGATCATTACGGAAGCGGAAAGTAAAATTAGACCATTAAAAAATTCCTGACCCATGCCGTCTAGGCTTTCAGAAATTTTGTCAGTGGAAAAAGCGAGCAAGAGTGAGGATGTGATGCCAAGGCCCAAGCCGCCTAAAATCCATTTAGTGCGACCTTGAATTTCTTTGGTAGCGGCGGTTAAAATTCCGAGAATTAAAGAAATTTCTAGAATTTCGCGGAAAACTACGATTGCGATTTGCAGCATTTGAGAATTTGTTGGAGGTTGGCATTCATTTATCAGTTAACAATTAGCAATTAACAATTTGTAGTCTGAACAAATGTTAATTGCTAATTGTTAACTGATAACTTTTATCTAAAAATCAATATCAAACCCAAAATATTGTGAAGAAACCTTTATCCATCTACATCCACTATCCCTTCTGTAAATCGAAATGTCCTTACTGCGATTTTAACTCGCATGTACGTGATGGTGTCGATCATGCTAGATTTCTGCGTGCTTACGAGCGCGAGCTAGAATTTTTTGCGGCCAAAAATCCCGATCGTAAAATCACCACAATTTTTTTTGGTGGTGGTACACCCTCATTAATGCCGATTTTTTTGGTGGAAGGAATTCTAAAAAAAATTGCTGCTTTGTGGGTGATTGATCAAAATTGTGAAATTAGTTTAGAAGCTAATCCAACTTCATCGGAAGCTGAGAAATTCAGGGCTCTACGTGATATTGGGGTCAATCGCCTCTCAATTGGAATTCAGGCTTTAAATAATAATGATTTAAAATTTTTGGGACGTGAGCATTCCTCGCAAGAAGCCATTTCGGTAATTGAAACTGCTGCCAAAATTTTTGATAATTTTTCTTTTGATTTAATTTACGCAAGGCCGAAGCAAACCTTAGAGGATTGGGAACAAGAGTTGAAGCGGGCAATAAGTTTTGGTACTAAGCATTTGTCGCTTTACCAACTAACCATTGAGAAAGGCACTAAATTTTTCTCTCAATTTGCCCGTAAAGAATTTGTAATGCCTGATGAAAATCTGTCGGCAGAATTTTATGAAATGACTAATCAAATCACGTCTGGTGGAGGTTTTGAGCTTTACGAAATTTCTAATTACTCGCAGAAAAATTTTGAATGTCTGCACAATTTAGTTTACTGGCAGGGTGGTGATTATCTTGGAATTGGGGCGGGAGCGCATTCGCGAATTTATTTTGACGGCACAGAAAAGCGTCAGGCCATGACGATGTTGCACGAGCCTCTGGCTTGGCTAGAAAAGGTTGAAAAAAATGGAGCGGGAATTCAGAAGGTTGAAGAAATTACTGCTGAGGAACTATTGGAAGAGTTGATTTTAATGGGCCTGCGCCTATCAGAAGGGATCAACGAAGAAATTTTTCAAACTCATTTTCAGAAAAATATTGAGGGAATTTTTGATTTAAAAAAGCTACAGATCTTAGAAAATCAAGGCCTGATAGAGGTTGCCAATGGTAATGTAAAAATTCCTCAGCATTCTCGACTTTTAACGAACGCGATTATTACGAAAGTTTGCGATGCGGTGAGGGTTAGATAAATTAACATTATTAATAATAGGTAAAACTTATGGTCAAATTTTCTGATTTGAATAAAGAGCAAAGTTTGGATAATCCCGACTGGGAATCAATGCGCCAACTGGGTAGAAAGATGGTTGATGACATGGTGGAGATGATGAAAAATCTTGAGCAAAAACCGGTTTGGCAGCCAATTCCTCAAGTAACAAAAAATTTTTTAAAATCTAATTTACCACAAGTGGGGAGCGATCCGCAGCAGATTTACGCCGAATTTCTCCAACATATTTTGCCTTACAATAAGGGTAATATTCACCCGAGATTTTTTAGCTGGGTGCAAGGTAATGGAACTTTACTTGGCGCTTTCGCTGATTTCTTAGCCTCATCAATGAACCCCAATGTAGCCATTGGTGAGCACTCAGCAATGTACGTTGAAAATGAGGTTTTGGATTGGTCGAAAGAAATCATGGGCTATCCAAAATCAGCTAGCGGGATTTTGCTTTCGGGGGGTTCGATGGCCAACATTACTGGTTTGGTGGTGGCACGAAATTCTTTTGAAAATTTAAATGTGCGCAAAAACGGCTTGAAAAAAATTGCCGCTCCGATGGTTTTTTATTGTTCGTCCGAAACTCACGCCTGCATGCAAAAAGCTGCGGAAGTAATGGGTCTAGGCACTGATGGTGTTAGAAAAGTTGCAGTCGATGAGGATCGCAAAATCAGAATTGATCTTTTGGAAGAAATGATTGTAAGCGACCGCGCCAATGGCTTACTACCTTTTGCCGTAGTTGGTAATGCCGGAATTGTTAATACCGGCGCCATTGATGATTTAGCTAAAATTTCCGAAATCTGCACTCGCCACAAATTGTGGTTTCACATTGATGGTGCTTACGGAGCTTTGGCTAAAATCACTGACGAATATTCGCAGGAATTAAAGGCAATTGAGTTGGCTGATTCGGTGGCTTTTGATTTCCACAAATGGCTTTACGTTAATTACGAAGTTGGTTGTTTGCTGGTTCGTGACGCTAAAAAACACCGTGACGCTTTTGCCATTGAGCCTAATTATTTGCTGGCTCACGATCGCGGTTTGGCTTCCGGCCCTGATTCATTTAACAACTACGGAATGGAACTTTCACGCGGGTTTAAAGCGTTGAAAATATGGATGTCTCTGAAAGAGCACGGTATTGCAAAATACAAAAAAATGATTGCCCAAAATATCGCTCAAGCCTGTTATTTGGCGGCTTTGATCAAGAAAGAGAAGGATTTGGAATTAGTTTCAGATGCAACTTTGAGTATTGTTTGCTACCGCTTTAATGAGGGTGGTCTGGATTTGAAAAATCTGAATTCATTGAACAAAGAATTAGTGATTAGTCTGCAAGAACGTGGAATTGCCGCGCCTTCTTACACCATGTTGAATGGTCAGTATGTGATTAGGGTTTGTATTACAAATCATCGTACTAAGAAGAATGATTTGGAAGTTTTGGTAAAGGAAAGTGTGAAGATTGGGAGAGAGATTCTGGAGGGTGTGAGTGTGTGACGCCGCTGGTCGAGAGGAGTCGAGACCTACCGGAAGTTAACGCTCGATGTCTTAAACACGGTGTCAGGAACCTTAGGTAGGTCTCGACTCCGCTCGACCAGCGGGTTGCGGTAAAGTAGCTTACCGTCATCCTGAACTTGTTTGAAGGATCTAAACAATTGCCAATTGAATTTTCTCCCTTCACCCCTAACTTACCCCCAATCAATTCGAATTCCCTAAAAATTTAATCCCTCCTCAATGAAAACTCCCGGAAAGAACTTTTTTATTTGGATAGTTATTTTTGCCGTAGTAATGACCATTTCCAACCTTATTGGTGGGCCGGATGGAGTCTCGGGAAACAAGCTGATCTTCAGCGAATTCATGAAAAAAGTTGATGCTGGTGAAGTGGCTCAAGTTGACATTAAAGGCAGCGACCTAGTTGGAAAATTCAAAGATGGCGGCCAATTTTTTACTTACCTTCCTGAATATCCTGACCTAGTTGACACCTTGCAAGCCAAGGGTGTAGAGATCAACGCTGTGCCATTAGTCAGTAAATCTGAAAAAGTAATCGCCGGATTTTTAGGCTGGTTACCACTTTTAGTAATGGTTGGTTTGTGGATTTATTTTGCCAAGGGTGCGTCGGGTGGCGGTGGTCGTGGTGGTGCCTTTGGTTTTGGCAAATCTCGTGCTAAACTTTTACAAGAAAGCAAAGTCAAAGTTACTTTTAACGATGTGGCCGGTATTGACGAAGCTAAACAAGAACTCACCGAAATTGTTGATTTTCTTAAAGATGCTAAAAAATACACCGATGTTGGTGCTAAAATTCCACGTGGTTGTTTGTTAATCGGTTCACCGGGAACCGGTAAAACCTTGCTTGCTCGCGCCATTGCCGGTGAAGCTAATGTTCCTTTCTTTTCAATTTCAGGTTCGGACTTCGTTGAAATGTTTGTCGGTGTCGGTGCTAGCCGTGTGCGTGACATGTTTGAACAAGCTAAAAAATCGGCACCTTGTATTATTTTTATTGATGAAATTGATGCGGTTGGACGTCACAGAGGTTCGGGTGTTGGTGGTGGCAATGATGAGCGTGAGCAAACTTTAAACCAATTGTTGGTGGAGATGGATGGTTTTGCTGACAATGAAGGTGTAGTAATCATTGCAGCAACTAACCGCCCTGATGTTTTGGATCGCGCCTTGCTTCGCCCTGGACGTTTTGATCGTCAAATTACAGTGCCTAATCCTGACATTGGTGGTCGCGAAGAGATTCTAAACGTGCATCTTAAAAAAATCGCCGCCGCTTCTGACATTGATGTTAAAACAATCGCGCGTGGAACTCCCGGATTTGCTGGTGCTGATTTAGCCAATTTGATCAACGAAGGCGCACTTCTTGCTGCTCGTTACAATCAAAAAATGGTCACCATGAAAAACATGGAAGAGGCCAAGGATAAAATCATGATGGGTGCCGAAAGAAAATCGATGATCATGCAGAGATCGGAAAAAGAACTTACTGCTTACCACGAGTCAGGTCACGCCATTACCGCTTTGAACTGTGTTAATTCTGATCCGATTCACAAGGCGACAATCATTCCAAGAGGCCGCGCTTTAGGTTTGGTAATGCGTTTGCCCGAAACTGATCGTTTCTCGGTAACCCGCGCTAAACTTCACGATGATTTAGTGGTGGCAATGGGTGGCCGTGCCGCGGAAGAATTAATTTTTGGTTACGATAAAGTTACTACAGGTGCCTCTTCCGACATTACCCAAGCCACTAACATGGCCCGCAGCATGGTAACGCGCTGGGGCTTGAGTGACAAGGTGGGCGCGGTGGATTACGGTGAAGACGATGGTTCTAAATTCTACGCTGCGACCAAAACTTATTCGGAAGAGACGGGAAAAATTATTGATGAAGAAGTGAAGCGGATTGTTGAAGAAGCTTTGCAAAGAGCAAAAAATATTTTGGCCGATAAAAAAGCTGATTTAGAAAAATTGGCGCAGTCTTTGTTAGAGTACGAAACTTTGAGCGGAGATGAGATTAAGGATTTACTGGCAGGTAAGGAAATTAGAAAAGTTTCAACTGAAACTAGAAGCGCGGCAACGGCTTCTACTACGAGTTTTGTGCCGAATGTCAGCGACAATACAGTTAACAGTTAGCAGTTAACAATTAACAGTTGCTCCACCCCCAACTGTTAATTGATAATTGTTAACTGATAATTAAACCGCTGCGGGTTGGGGTTTGTAACCCCGACCCTACTTTTGTATCAAGCCTAAAACATTTGCTTTGATGCAAACATGTGGACGGAGTTACAAACTCCATCCAGCGCGGAGCGCAGGCGCAGCACCAAAATTAAGTTAAGCGAAAAAAAACCACCAAACCCTAAAACCCAATTTTTTCATCACCATGAAAAAACCTCTCACCACCCTAGCTCTCGCCCTATTTGCGTGCAATTCCCAAGCTGCTTCCGACTCCGACCAAATCATGCAGCGTCAGCAGCAGTTTGAGCGTGATCAAATTCATCAAAAAGAAATAAAGCAGGTCGAAAAAGAGTTGGAAAGAATTGAGCAGATCGAAAATGAAGAGCAGCAAAATCTCACCAAAGAATCAGGAAAAGTAGTTCAAGATCTGCGTGCCATCCAATGTTTTCGCATCCGAGAAATAAAATTTTCTTCGAACCAAATTATCTCCAAATTCCGCAGCAAAATCCTCACCAAAGATTATTTGGGAAAATGTTTAAACTTGAGCCAGATCTCCGAATTAAACCAAAAAATTTCCAATTATTTAGCTGAAAGCGGCTACGCTACTTCGCGTTCTAACATCCCGCAACAAAGCATTGAAAGTGGTATTTTAAAAATTGAAATAACCGAATCCGGCTTAGAAAAAATAATTTTTCGGGAAGATAATTTTTTTGATCAAACCCAAAAATTCACTGCTTTTGGTTTGGTTGGAAAAGACGAAATTCTGGACATGAAAAAAATTGAGCAAGGCCTCGAGCAGATCAATCGCCTTTCCTCAAACAATGCTACGATAAAAATTTTACCAAGTAGTCAGGAAAACACTTCCATAATTGCTGTTGAAAACAATCCCAAAAATAGCTCACGCCTTAGTGCTGCTTACGACAATAATGGGGTTAAATTAACTGGGGCGAGGCGTGAAACCATTAGTTTTAACCAAGATAATCTGCTGCGTCTCAATGATAATTTGGTGATTAGTCGAACTGCAAATGACCTTGATAATAATCGTAAGGAGCAAGGTAGTAACTCATTTAGCAGTAGTTTTTCGGTGCCTTTTACTTGGTGCAATTTGACTTTAAATTATTCCAAAAGTTCTTATTTTTTTCACAGTGGGGACATCGTTAATTCTAAATATACCGGCACAACTTCAACAAAATCAGCTGCCTTTGATGCACTTTTGCTCAAAAGTAAAAAATTTAAATTAGCGACAAATTTGCTTTTGACGCAGCGTTACAATCAGAATTTTAGCGCGGGGGTGAAAGATTCTTCTAGTCACAAAGCTTCCTTTGGCTCGGTGTCGCTGCCGACAACATTATTTTTTAATGAGTCCAGTTTATTCTTGAAGCCAACTTACAGTAAGTCCTTGAATATTTTAGATTCACAAACGGATGGCGGTAAATTGCCCAGTAATGTTGCCCATTTTGAGTTTGATATTTTTAGATTTTACGCCAATTTTTCCCAAAAATTAAAAATTGTCGAAGCTCCAATTTCTTACAACCTCACTTTTGACAGCCAAATTTCTAAACAAACACTTTACGGTGTTGACCAATTTGCGGTAGGTGGAGTTTATTCGGTGCGCGGCTTTGCCAATGGCTCCATTGCTGATGATTCGGGTTACAATGTTAAAAATGAAATTAGCGTAAATTTAGGCCGCGGTTTTGCTCTGACGCCGTTTTATGATTACGGCTACGTGCGTTCTAAAGGTGGGCAACAAAGCGGTAGGCTTTCTGGCACAGGTTTTAAAATTGGATTCAGCCAGCAATATTTTAGTGCCAATATTATTTTTTCTTGGGCAATATCTAAATCGCAATATTTGTTGCAGAACTACGGCGAGAATAATGCCGTTTATTTTAATCTTGCTTCAGAATTCGGGTTTTTCTAGTTGAATTTAAGTGCTTCATTCTTAAGTTTTGGCAATCAATTTCCGGCAATCATTTTACCCCAAATAATTTTCTTTTAAAATATGCAATTTGAAGTCTCAAAGCAGGTGTTGCTTAAAGCCATCGCCAGCGTTAATGGTGCAGTTGAAAAGAAAAATACCATTCCGGTTCTGCAAAATATTAAGATTGAAGCTAAAGATGACAAAGTTGTGTTACTCGCAACTGACATGGATATTTTAGTGACTTCTACCTTTGAGTCCGACATGAAAAAGGGTGGAGCAACAACCGTTCCTTCCCAAATGTTTTTTGATATTGTCAGAAAAATCCCCGATGGCTCTAGCATCATGATCTCGCAAGAAAGTGAGACAATTCTGCAAATTAAGTCGGGCAAATCAAAATACAGTTTACCTTGTATTGAGGCTTCAGAATTTCCAAATTTATCTGAAGGTGAGCTAGGTGCAGAAATTGAAATTGATGCGGAAAAACTAGCTAAAATGATCGACAAAACCCGTTTCGCAATTTCTAACGATGAAACCCGTTACTACCTAAACGGCCTTTATTTACAGGCGATGGAGAAAGAATCAGGTTTTGAATTGCGCACAGTTGCAACTGATGGTCACCGACTAGCTTTGTCATTTTTAGTGACTGATCTCAAAACTTCATTTGGCGTGATTTTACCTAAAAAATCCGTTGCCGAAATCAGAAGAATTATTGACGGATCGAAAAAAATTAAACTGGCCGTGTCGCGCGTAAAAATTAAAATTACTGCTGACCAAGCCACGATTGTTTCGAAATTAATCGACGGTGAATTTCCTGACTACGACAAGGTTCTACCAAAGCACAACACCCAAATTGCCGTGATTAACCGCAAGAATTTTTTTGATTGTGTTGACCGCGTTTCAACTGTTGCAACCGACAAACACAGATCAGTGAAATTGGTGGTAGAAAATGGTAAAATGAACCTGCAAGTTAATACTAATGACGGTTCTTTTGCTTACGAAGAATTGGATGTGAATTATTCCGGTGATCGCATTGAAACCGGTTTTAACTCGCGCTACCTTTTAGACATTATCGGCCAAATTGACAAAGATGAACTAATGATGCGCTTCAAAGATAGCGCTTCACCAGCCTTGATTGAAGCTAAAGACATGACCTCGGTGTTTGTGATTATGCCGGTGAGAATTTAATCAAATTGCTTTCAGCAATTTGGGGGTTTGGTCAAATCCGCCATTTAAGGGCGGCCTTAAACGGCTATCTAGGGTAATTCTCTCCTCATCGTCATCCTGAACTTGTTTCAGGATCTGTCGCGTTTTGGTTCTAACAATTGCTAACTGTTAACTGTCCTATTCCCTTGTCCTCAATCTCCAAACTCATCCTCACTAACTTCCGCAACTTCCTCTCTAAAAAACTCGAATTTTCCCACCAGCTCATTTTATTTTCCGGACTCAACGGAGCCGGCAAAACTAACATTCTTGAGGCCATGACCTTGATTGGTCGCGGTGCTTCTTTGCGTGGTTGTGATTTTGATGAAATGATTTTGGACAATCCTGTTACTCAAGAAAAAAAACAACAATTCGGCATTTACGCGGAAATTTCCGATCACGAATTTATTGAAAAAATCGGTGTTTCTTTCAATTCGCAGCAGAAGAAAAAGATTTTTGAGATTAATGGCGAGCCTGTCAGTTCTAAGCGTCAAAGTGATCTTAGAAGCCACTTAATTAATTTTATTTGTCTGACGCCGCAACTTGAGCAGCTTTTTATTTTAGGCAAATCAGAGCGCCGCGATTACTTGGACAAAATAGTTTCCGACCTCGATTTTGAGCATTCAAGCCGCATCAATAATTACCAAAAATTGTTGAAAGAGCGCTTGTTGATTTTGCAGAAATATCACGGTCAAAAAAGTGGTGATCAGTGGTTAGACATTGTTGAAAACAACATCGTTGAACTTGGAATGGCCATTGCCTGCGCCCGAATTGAGGCGGTGGATTTTTTTAACAAAGCCATTTCATCCTTTTCATCCAATTTCCCCAAACCAAGATTGTGTGTAATCGGTGACATTGAACAAACTGTAATGAAGCAAAGCGCCATGCAGTTGGAGATGCTTTACAAAAATAAATTACAAGAAAACCGCTCTCACGATTTAGCAAATTTTAAAACTAATTTTGGGGTGCATCGCAGCGATTTTGATGCGATTTTTTCGGACAAGCAAACTTCAGCAATGCGGTCTTCAACCGGTGAGCAGAAATCGATCATGATTGGTATTACTCTAGCGCGGGCAAAGATTTCCGCGACTTACAAAAACCAGCCGACGATTTTAATTTTTGACGAAGTTGTTTCGCATTTGGATGAGAGGCGAAGGAAAGATTTATTCGAGGAAATTGCGGCGACTTCTTTGCAATCGTTTTTTAGTGCGACTAGTTCTGACTTGATTCCTGTTGGTTATTTGGAGAATGGGATGTTGCAGGTTTTGAGTATTTAAGTTTTTTCCCTGTAAACCGAAACCAGCTGGTCGAGCGGAGTCGAGACCTACATGAGGTTCCTGCCGCCTGTGTTTAAACATCGAGCGTT
>CANGQE010000005.1 GCA_947455845.1 Rickettsiales bacterium | reverse complement strand
GAGCGGAGTCGAGACCATTCTAATGACTGAGCACAATCTCCAGATGGTCTCGACTCCGCTCGACCAGCGCTTGAGGGTAAAATAATATCGAATCCCACAAAATTTTGAATTTCAGACGGGTTTTTTCTGGACAAAAATTGACTGCGGAATAGTTTCCTTGCAACTTGCCCCACTTCCAACTCTCACAATTTTTCAAAAATGTTTGAACAAAAATCGTTTTCGCACATCGTGATGCTGCATCTGGTTGCGATTTTGTTCGTGATTACGAATGTCTCTGACGTCAGGATTGCCGGCCTTTCCAACATCATTCCGCTCTTTGATTTAATGATGATTTTTTATTTTGGCGCTTTCAAAAATGTTTTTGGAATCTGGTTTATTTTTCTGCTAGGAATTTGGAATGATGCTCTTAACGGTACGCCTCTGGGCGCTACGTCGCTCTGCTATATTTTATTGGTTAAATTTTTCTCTTTGCTTAATCAGAAAATGGTAATCAAAGAAAAGTTTATTCAAATCTGGCAGCAATTCATTGCTTTCTGCTTTTTATTTTTACTAATGAAATGGGCGATTCTATCGATCTTTAATGGCGCGCCATATAGTCTCGTAACGCCGGCTGTGCAATTGGTTTTATCATCGGTGCTTTACATTGTGATGCATAAATTTTTTGACTACTTGAGTCAAAAATTGTTAGAGGATTCTTAGGAAGTGCTTCGGGATATTCGCAAAAATAAAATTTTTAATCGTCGGGCTGTAATACTCGGTGCTGCTCAATCTACGTTGGCGAGTGCCTTGATTTTGCGCTTAAGTTATTTGCAGCTTTGGAAGCATGATGAATATTCAATTCAATCGGATAGTAACCGTATTAAGCCCGTAATTAATCCGGCGCCTCGTGGTGTGGTGGTTGATCGCCGTGGCTTTCCGATGACTAAAAATGACAGTAACTATCGTTTGTTATTTTATCTGGAAAGAAAAAGAAATGTGGAAGAGTTGATCGATAAATTAGCGCAAGTTCTTGATTTGACCGAGGAAAATAAAAATCTTTTTTTAGCTAAAATAAAAAATGCTCGCCGCAAAAGCATTGTTTCTTTGATGGATAATTTGGGCTGGGATGATCTTGCCCGCATCGAAACTAACTCCCATTTATTGGCGGGAGTTTCAATTGAAAGCGGTATTATTCGTCGTTATCCTTACCCATCTGAAACCGCGCATTTCCTAGGTTACGTCTCACTTCCTTCTGAAAAAGATATTGATGAAAATGAGCAAAGTCTTTTCATGCATCCCGATTTTCGCATCGGTAAATTTGGCATTGAAAAAAGTTTTGATGAAGCTTTGCGTGGCAAATATGGTGTTAAATATGTTGAAGTTAACGTGCATGAAATTCCGCTGCGCACCCTTTCAATAAAATCTCCCATCGAAGGTTCGCGCCTACATTTGACGATTGATTTTAATCTGCAAAAATTTGTTACCGAAAGAATCAAAGAGCATGTCGCGTCAGTAGTAGTGATGAATGTTAAGACAGGTGAGATTTTAGCTTATGCTTCGAGCCCAACTTTTGATCCGAATAATTTTGTCGAAGGTGTCTCTAGGGAATATTGGCGGCAACTCAATAATGATCCGCGCAAGCCTCTAAATAATAAGCCAATCTCGGCGCTTTACCCTCCGGGATCAACCTTCAAACTAATGGTTGCATTAGCGGCGCAAGAAGCGGGAGTTAATCCGGCAACGCGTGTTTATTGCAACGGTTCTCACCAATTCGGCAGAAGAGTATTTCACTGCTGGAAGGAAGAAGGGCACGGATCTATGGATATGGTGGATGCTATTAAAAATTCCTGTAACACTTATTTTTTCACCATCGCTAGTCAAATCGGTTATGAAAGATTTACTGAAATGGCGCGCCGCTTCGGTTATGGTGAAAAGTTTGATATTAGTCTACACGGATCAAAAGCGGGCAATGTTCCATCGGATGCATGGAAGCGTAAAGTTTACAAACAACCTTGGGTTGGAGGTGATACTTTAAATACCGCAATTGGCCAAGGATTCGTTTTAGCAAGTCCTTTGCAGATGGCTTTGGTTACTTCACGGATTGCTAATGGAGGCATTCCGATTAAGCCTTATCTGGTGCGCAATCATAATATTGCCAAGCAATATGATGAGCTAAAAAATAAGCCTTTGGTGAAAGCGGAATATTTAGCGCTAGTGCAGGAAGGTATGAGTAAAGTAATGAATGAAGCTGGTGGCACCGCTTACGGTAAAAGAATTGAATTTAAAGGTTTTGAAATGGCCGGAAAAACCGGAACTTCACAGGTGATTTCCAAGCGCGAAAAAGAAATGACCGATGCCGAAAATATAATTAACGCCAATCACGCAATTTTCGTTGGCTTCGCTCCTGTGCAAGATCCGCATTACGCAATTTCGGTGGTAGTCGAACATGGCGGCGGCGGCTCTGCCACGGCGGCTCCGATTGCTAAAGATATTATGATGGAATTGCAGGGATTAAATAAACCGCCTTATTCTAAAAGTTAGCAGTTGTGATAGCGTGGTCTGTTTGTGAGTAATTCTTAAATTAATTGGGGATAAGATGAAAAGTGCGCACAAGATATCTGCTGCTACTTCCGCCGCAAGCATGGCAAGTCAAATTATTGATCCGCAAAATGTGCAGTGGAAATTTTTTAATCTTGATGAAGCCGGAAATGTTAGCTGCTCAAATATGAAGCCACAGGACAAAGCGGTTGTGGCAATTGTAAATACTTCATGGTGGTTTGGCCAAAAACAAGATACTCCTAAAGCCATGAAAGGCCTAATCTCGAAAATTCTGAATCAAGATTTGGATGGTAGAAAACCAAATTTATGTATTGCGACTCCTTGTTCTTCAATCGAGGAAATGCGTGAATATTACGGTGAGGTTGATTTTGGCGATGTTGAGGATGATTACATTGCAATCAGAATTCATGATGATTTAAGAAAAGGTGCGGTGAATTTTATCTTAGGAGGAACGGTTGGCTCTATGCCGGCAAAAGAGGGAGCCGAGCAAATAGCCGGTGCGATTGAAAATGGTTTTTCTTTGTGGGCTGTCGCGGGTGGGAATACCTTATTTCCCAAGTTGCAATTATGCGAAAAATATTTCGCGGAAAAATACGAATCTTCACAAGAAGAATATCAAGTGCCGAAGACTTACCTAGTTGGTTTCTCCAATGTTTCAAATGGGCAATTTTACCTGAGAGGTTTGGTTACTCCCATTCACTATTTTGGTGCTTTTAAGTCGTTTGCCGGTGATCCCGAGGCGAATAGTTTAGTGATTAAAGTTCTGGAAGGTGGGGAAGGCTTACCTCAGAGCAAAACTATGTATTCGAATAATGTGGAAGCCGTTAAGAACAGGCATGATATGATTAGGAAACAAGATGATGTTGTAACGAATGTGACATTTTTTCCGCACTCGCTGAATCTTGCCTGCGACGCCACATTTCCTAAATTTAAAGATAATGAAAAAATAATTTTGGGTCTGGAAGGATATAGTCAAGTGCGTTGCGGCACTAATGTTCACGAGGCTTTATTTAAGGCTTTTGAGGTTGGGGCGATTGATCCGAAGAAAGTTCTTTTTATCTCAATTGAAGATATCATTCGGATGGATGAAGAGTTTGAAATTGAAAGAGAAGATGGCCGAATTCCAAAGTTTGAGGACTTGTCTGAGATCGCACAAGAGCGGATTGTTGTGCTTGCAGATAAATTTAAAAGAACCCCGCAGGAATATATTGAAGAATCAAATGCAATATCTGGGATAGAAATTGAAAGGGTGAAAGAGGTTGCAGAGACATTTGGAATTCCGGTGGTTGATGGTGGTAAAAAAAGATCGGGTCATTCAAAGAATCCGATGATTCAACCATCGAGAGTTTCTGATTTAGAATTTAGAGAAAATGGCGAAATAGTTCAGACCTCAATTTTTGTAAGAGAGGAGAGGGAAAAATTATTTGCTGATGTAAGAAAGGATCCCAATTGTCCGCCACCAAACTGGTCGAAACTAGCTATCCCTTCAATTTATGAGACTGGAGAATCCTTATTCTGTCCGGCTCCGAATTATGAATATAGCAGAGAGCCAGCTGCAATTTTTCACGACCACGAGGCAGAAAAAGAAATCCAAAAAGCCAAATTAAAACCATTAAATCCTGCCAAAGTGTTGCCTGATTTAGCAGAAGAAAATTTAGTTGTCGGTACCACTCTAAATATTGTTGAAGTTGCTCCTGAGGTAATTGCTAACAAAGGAATGGCAGTGCATCTAGCCTACAGAAACGGCCTTTCCAATCAAGTTGCCGAGCTTTACCAAATTGCAGAATCAAATCAGATTAATGCGGCAAAATTTGTGGTTATTTCTTTGGCAAATCCTTCAGGAATTGCTGGTGCGGATCTGGAAGAGTTTGAGGATAATCGTTTCAATCTTATCAAAAAATTGTTTGAAGACCTGCAAATTAAACCGCCGGTTTTTGTGACCACACACCCAATTGACCAAGATAAATTAGTGCCTTTATTTAGCGCTAGGGTGAATGTAAAAGAGATGCTGTTAGAGCCGGAAGGCAAGCCGCTACCTAGCCCGACAGTACTTAGTGGTAAGGTTGTCTCAGGGGCTGCGATTGGTTTGGAGCTGGTTTAACCTAGGGCCGACTGCTGGTGACAATCGTATTAAGTAAGATCACCAATTGTTAATTGATAATTGTTAACTGATAACTGAATTCCCACTTGCACTTTTCTTTCTCATTTCTAAATTGCGCCGCTCTAGCCCCTCCCCCTGTTTAAAACTTAAAATTGACATGAAAAACAAAGGAAAAATCACGCAGGTAATTTCTGCTGTCGTTGACGTGGAATTTGAAAGCGGCGAATTGCCAGCCATTTACAATGCCCTTGAATGCCAAAATGATGGCAAAAAATTAGTACTTGAAGTTGCACTTCACATCGGTGAAAGAACCGTCCGTGCAATCGCGATGGACTCTACAGACGGCCTAACTCGTGGCGCTGAAGTTATCGATAGCGGTAACCCAATTTCAGTTCCCGTTGGTGAAGGAACTTTGGGACGTATCATGAACGTAATTGGTGAGCCAATTGACGAAAGAGGTCCGATCGAAACTAAAGAATTAAATCCAATTCATGCTAATGCTCCTGAGCTTTCTGAGCAAGCAACTGAAACTGAAATTCTGGTTACCGGAATTAAAGTAATCGATCTTCTAGCTCCTTATTCTAAAGGTGGAAAAATCGGTTTATTCGGTGGTGCCGGTGTTGGTAAAACAGTTCTAATCATGGAATTGATTAACAACGTTGCTAAAGCCCACTCTGGTTACTCAGTGTTCGCCGGTGTTGGTGAAAGAACTCGTGAAGGAAACGATCTTTACCACGAGATGATGGATTCTGGTGTAATTGACGTAAATAATTTAAAAAATTCTAAAGTTGCGCTTGTTTACGGACAAATGAACGAACCACCTGGAGCCCGTGCCCGCGTTGCTTTAACTGGTCTTACTCAAGCTGAATATTTCCGCGATAAAGAAGGCCGCGACGTACTTTTCTTCGTTGATAATATCTTCCGTTTCACTCAAGCCGGTTCAGAAGTTTCTGCTCTTCTTGGCCGTATCCCTTCAGCCGTAGGTTACCAACCAACTTTGGCCACTGAAATGGGGATGATGCAAGAAAGAATTACCTCAACTAAACGTGGTTCAATCACTTCTGTGCAAGCAATTTACGTACCGGCTGATGACTTAACTGACCCTGCGCCGGCTACTTCATTTGCTCACTTAGACGCTACTACTGTTCTTTCTCGTCAGATCGCTGAAATCGGTATTTACCCAGCAGTTGATCCTCTTGACTCAACTTCGCGTATCCTTGATCCGCGTATCGTTGGCCAAGAGCATTATGACATCGCTCGTGAAGTTCAAAAAATTCTGCAAGCTTACAAATCACTTCAAGATATCATTGCGATTCTTGGTATGGATGAGCTTTCTGAAGAAGATAAATTAACGGTTGCTCGTGCGAGAAAAATTCAACGTTTCTTGTCACAGCCTTTCCACGTTGCTGAAGTTTTCACCGGTGCTCCGGGAAAATGGGTAGCTTTGAAAGATACCATTAACAGCTTCAAAGAAATCATCTCAGGTAAATATGACTACCTTCCTGAGTCTGCCTTCTACATGGTTGGTGGAATTGACGAAGCAATTGCTAAAGGTGAAAAACTTTTAAACGAAACAAAATAATTTTTTGGGGAAGCGTTTTTAAAAAGCGCTTCCTTAAGATCTCTACAAATCTGACTTATGACCGCTCTTAATCTTGAAATAATCTCTCCAACAGGCATCATCTTCAAAGGCACTTGCCACATGGCGGTTGTTCCTTCGGTTGAAGGTGAAATGGGCGTGATGTTTGGTCATGAGGCCGTTGTTGCTGTGCTTGGCCAAGGTCAAATCGGCATTTATGATGACAAGCAAAATTTAGTTAAAACTTTTGATGTAACTAGTGGTTTCGCCGAAGTTGGTGAAAATAAATTATTGGTGTTACTCGACTCTTAAATGAGTGACGGAGTTTTGTGAAGTACATTTCTCCTAAAAAAATTATAAAATTTGATAATCTACTAAGTTATACTTAGTGCAGCATTGTAAATTTTTTTAGCCTCTCCCTTCTTTCTCCTTACCTTCTTTAGTTACCAATTGAGCGGATGGTTTCTGGGCCTGTGTTGCAGGTTTCTTGCTAAGGCTATTGTTAACAAATTCATTAATTTGTTGATCGGCGGCTTGAACCAAAGGATCAAAAGTTTCAATTAATATTTTTTGTACTTTCGGTGAAAAAATAAGAGCGCTTACAGCTCCGGAGGCGCTGCGCAGCGCGAGTGATCTTCCCAAATTTCCATAAGATAGTGCAGCGGCTTCTTTCGCAGCTTTGATGTAGCTTTCTGATATACTAAGCTCCGGCCCATACTTCATTACAAAGTTGCCAATAGTGTCGGGGATAGATGAAACTAACCCAGCAACACCACCCATCGCAGCTCTTTTTGTCATATTTTCACTGGGATCATTAAAGACCATCCAAGCTAAATAATTGCGTACATAAAATGGACAGAATACGCGACTTGCTATGTCCCAGCGTCTTTTGGAAATATCTACTCCAAGATTATCTTTTAATACTTTTTCTAGGCCCATGACCTCAAGAGGTACACCTACAGTGCTTTCAATCGTAGTCGTGGCTAATGAAACTAAAAAGCTAGGAGTATCTTTTTTGATGCGCTCACGAATAAGCAAAGCAGGAAACATAGCGAGGCCATGATAGCCCAAGTGAGGTACAAAGCCGTTAGTTAGAATTCTCGGATTATTTTTTATTCCACTCAGGGGCCAGTTAGATTCAACTAAACTTTTGGAGTTAATAGAAGCCCGCTCTTGTAAAGTATTGGCGAGGCATTGAGTAAAAATCGTCGCAATTTCTGTGATATTATGGACAGGCTTTATTTCTTCGGGTTTAAGAGGTTGTGAATTATCTGGTGTCATAAAGCTTGTTCAAGTGGCTGATTTAAAAGAATGCAACTTAGAGTTAGGGATAATCAATCGTAATTACAACTTATTGGAGCAGGAGTCGGTAAAAATATCTTGATTTGATGGGGGTTACTGCATTGTTTTGCGAGCATTTCTAAAAGACTCGCGCAGCACTTCTTCATCAACTCCAAGCTTCTGACTTGCATCAAAAAAATCAAGCGGAGGAGCTCCCAAAACTTGCCGCAAATCTTTTGCGTCAATCTTTAATTCCTGAGCTACTTTTTGTAAAATACGCTGATGATCTTCCGGTGAAATCGCCTCCATTTTTTTATTTGGCCATGGCCCATCTTGTTGGGCAGGCATGATGGATTTTATTTTATTGGTTACTTCGCCGCGAAAGCAGCCAATTGTGTAAGGATATTCGTTAGTGAAATGGTAGTGGTAAATATTTTGCGGCATGCCGTCGAAAAGTACTAAGTGAGTATGTCCGTGGCAAGCATCCAAATCTTTGTTATTTAGAGCTTTACCATTCTCGCCGTAAGGTCCGTAAATGCCAAAGCCGTCGGCAATATATCCCACAAGATCGCTGTGTTTGCCTTTCTTACCACCGCCATCTTTCATGCAGGGACTCATATTGTGATAGTGGTAAGCGCCTTGGTGATCAGGATGGCCATTGCAAGAATCTTGAATTTCATGGGCAGCAGCATCGAGTCCTTGACCATCAAGACCGTTAAAAATTGCAACTCCGCTGAGGGCGATTCCAATCATTCCCATGGGTACGCAAGAAGGTTGTGGAGCCAATTTAGGATTGGCCGGAATGTTAAAAACAATTGATTGTTTTTTGACGGAATTAGGATTGGTGTCAAAATCATAAGTGCTACTTAAAGAGTCGATAGGAAAAGTTCCGCTGGGGTGATTAGGTAGATTATTCGATTTTATGACACGTGTCGCACCTTCTACCTTAACGCTAAAAACACGGTTGGGCCAATTGATGCTGCCTTTTGCGACAGGTTTGTCATCAGCTTTCCATTTGTCACCTACAATCCAATCGCTGTTTTTAGAAATGCTGCTGCCGGTAAAATTAGTCTGACA
Organism: Rickettsiales bacterium; assembly: GCA_947455845.1. Taxonomy (GTDB): domain Bacteria; phylum Pseudomonadota; class Alphaproteobacteria; order Rickettsiales; family UBA1997; genus UBA2645. The sequence goes on along the minus strand of CANGQE010000005.1, from coordinate 10,471 downwards.
AGAAAAAATCCTACCTACTTGTCCAGAGCTAGAAATATAGCCATCGCCGAGGGGTAAATAAGATTTATCGCGAGCGTAAGAATTAACGCAAAAGGTGAAGAAAAAAATAAAATAGAAAGAAATTTTAGGAAGGTGCATTAGTCAAAATATTGGATTGAACTTAAGGAATTTAGAAGCCCCTAAATTTTTAAGTCAAAATAATTTCCAAGCTCTTGTAATTGGAAAAGCGACTCTTAGATAAAAAGCAAATAAGATCTTCTTCGTCTTCGTAGAATATCTCCCTCATAGTTACTCCCGCATATCGCGGGACTCAGCTATTTTAATAAAAACTAAAACTAAATTTATGAGCAGCAAAGTAATCGGAATTGACCTTGGAACCACCAACTCTTGCGTGGCCATCATGGAAGGCAAAAATGTTAAAGTTATTGAAAATTCTGAAGGTGTGCGAACCACCCCTTCAATCATTGGGTTCTTAGCTAGTGGTGAGAAAACAGTTGGTGCATCAGCTAAAAGACAGGCTGTAACTAATCCTCAAAACACTATTTTTGGCATTAAAAGATTAATCGGCCGCAGAAATGACGACCCAATGACTACCAAAGACAAAGAGCTAGTTCCTTTTAAAATCGTACCGTCAGCAAATGGTGATGCATGGGTTGAAGTTAAAGGTGAAAAATATTCTCCAAGCCAAATTTCAGCTTTCACTTTGATGAAAATGAAAGAAACCGCAGAAAGCTATTTGGGTGAAAAAGTTGACAAAGCTGTAATCACAGTTCCTGCTTATTTTAACGACTCACAACGTCAAGCTACCAAAGATGCCGGAAAAATTGCCGGTCTTGATGTTCTACGTATCATTAACGAGCCAACTGCTGCGGCACTTGCTTACGGCTTCGACAAAAAAGGTGGACAAACAATCGCTGTTTACGATTTAGGCGGAGGTACTTTTGACGTTTCAGTTTTAGAAATTGGTGACGGTGTTTTTGAAGTTAAAGCAACTAACGGTGACACTTTCTTAGGTGGTGAAGATTTCGACATGCGCATCTTGAAATTCTTAACTGATGAATTCAAAAAAGATACCGGTGTTGATTTATCCAAAGATCCATTGGCTTTACAACGTTTAAAAGAATCTGCTGAAAAAGCTAAAATCGAGCTTTCATCTTTGATGGAAACCGAAATCAATTTACCTTACATCACTGCTGACGCTTCTGGTCCGAAGCATTTAAACGTTAAACTTTCTCGCGCTAAACTTGAGCAACTAGTTGACGATTTAATCCAACGTACCATCAAACCTTGCGAAAATGCTTTGCAAGATGCTGGTGTTAAAGCTTCTGACATTGATGAAGTTATTCTAGTTGGTGGTATGTCACGCATGCCAAAAGTGATCGAAGCGGTGAAAAAACTTTTTGGTAAAGAGCCAAATAAAAGTGTAAATCCTGACGAAGTTGTAGCGATTGGCGCGGCAATTCAAGGTGCAGTTCTACAAGGCGACGTCAAAGATATCGTGCTTTTAGACGTGACTCCACTTTCTCTTGGTATTGAAACTGCAGGTGGCGTCTTCACTCGTTTGATTGATCGCAACACCACAATTCCAACTAATAAAAGCCAAGTTTTCTCAACTGCGGCTGACGGACAAACTGCGGTTACAATTAAAGTTTTCCAAGGCGAGCGCGACATTGCGGTGCACAATAAAACTTTGGGTGAATTTAACCTCGAAGGAATTGCTCCTGCTCCACGTGGCATGCCGCAAATCGAAGTATCTTTTGATATTGACGCTAACGGTGTAGTTAAAGTTTCGGCGAAAGATAAAGCTACCAACAAAGAACAACAAATCAGAATTCAATCTTCAGGTGGATTGTCTGAAGCTGAAATCGAAAAAATGGTGAAGGATGCTGAAGTTAACGCTTCTGCTGACAAAGCCAGAAAAGAATTTATCGAAGCTAAAAACCACGCCGACGCTGCAATTTATGAAACTGAAAAAAGCTTAAAAGAGCACGGTGACAAAGTTGACGCTGAGACTAAAACTGCAATCGAATCTGAAATTCAAAAATTGAAAGATTTGGCTGCGAACCCTGATGCTGCTGCCACTGATTTAAAATCTGCAACTGATGCTTTAATGCAAAGTTCAATGAAACTCGGTGAAGCGATTTACAAAGCAGGCCAAGCTGCCGCCGGTGCTCAAGGTGGTGCTGATTCTTCTGCCGCTGAATCAACTGCTGACACTTCTAATACCGGCTCTGAAAAGGTAATGGATGCTGAGTATGAAGAAGTTAAAGATGATAAAAAAGCGTAAGCTTTAATTTTCCTAGACCCCGCAGCAAGTGCGGGGTGACAAGTTTAAAGTAAATACTAAAAACTTGTCACCCCGTCTTTACGACGGGGTCCAGTTAACGCACTTGGTCTTTAATTAATTGTACGTGCCCCTTAACATCATGCACCCGCAAAAAATTCACTTCCTTCTTCACCAAATAATCTGAAATAATTAGCGTCTTTTCTCCCCGATCCAGCCCCTCACTAAAATCTGAAAAATTAATCGCTTCTAAAAAACTTTTTTTGGAGTGGCCGACGTAAAGTGGCAGGCCCAAAATTCGAAAGGAATCAATATTTTTTAAAACTCTAATCGATTGCAAAGCATCTTTGCCAAACCCAATTCCAACATCAAAAATCAGTTGTGATTTCTTCACATTTTTTTTCTGTAAAAATGTAATTTTTTCTTCGGCCCATTTCAGCATTTCGCTGACTAAATTTATGTTGCGATTAATCACGGCATCAGCAATCGCAGGTACCGAGACGTTGTGCATCAGAACGGTTTCAATATTTTTGGCGGCAATGAAATCGACAATTTTTTCGTCGGATAATCCGCTCACATCGTTAATGACGTCGACCCCCAACTCGTAAGATTTTTTAATGGTTTCGAAATGGTAGGAATCAATGCTGGTTTTGATTTTTCGGGGAGATTTTTTTACCTCGGAAATTATTGCCGGTAAGATTTTTTCTAAACGCCGCCATTCTTCTTCAGGGCCAATGGGGGTGGCTTGAGGTCGGGTTGATTCGGCGCCGATGTCAATTACATCAGCACCTTCTGCAATCATTTTTTTTAGGTGAGTTAGAGCTCCATCAAGAGAATTAAATTTTCCGCCGTCGGAAAATGAATCGGGAGTAACGTTTAAAATTCCAACAATTTTTACCATTTTTACCTAATAAACTGAATTTTGCGCGCGGGGCGCAAAATTGGCTTTTGACCAGCAAAATAGAGGATCTCTACCATTTGCGTTCAAATTTTTTACGCAAAATAATTGCCACTAAATTGAATAAAATTAGGAAACAAAGTAGAGCTAAAATTGCTGCCGCAGTTTTTTCAGCGAAACCTAATTCAGGACTGTCTGACCACAAATAAATTTGCACGGGTAGCACGGTTGTAGGATCAGAGAAGCCTTGAGGAATGTCAGCAATGAAGGCTACCATTCCAATCATCAAGAGTGGTGCGGTTTCGCCAAGGGCGCGGGAAATCGCCAGAATGGTTCCCGTCATTATTCCCGGAACTGAAAGTGGTAATAAATGGTGTAAAGTGATTTGCATTTTTGAAGCACCAAGAGCGGCGGCGCCATCACGAATTGAGCTGGGAATTGAGCGAATTGTGTTGCGGGTGGCAATAATAATGACGGGTAATACCAACATGAAAAGCGTCATTCCGCCCACTAAACTAGATGATCTAGGCAAATGCATGAATTGTAAATAAACCGTGAGTCCGAGTAAGCCGTAGATGATTGAAGGAATGGCAGCGAGGTTGTTAATGCTGATTTCAATAATGTCGGTGGCGCGGTTTTTAGCGGCGAATTCTTCCAGATAAAAAGCGCACATTACGCCGATTGGAAAAGCGAAGCTGAGGAAAATTAACATTACTAAAATCGAACCAATTAAACCAGCGCCGATGCCAGCAATTTCAGGTTCGCGCGAATCAGCGAATTGGAAAAATTTCCAGTTAAAAACGGTGTGAATTTGTTCTTCTTTGACTAAATCTTGTAACCAAGAAATTTGTTTTTCATTAAGCGAGGCAGAATTTTTATGCTTAAAAAACATGTCGGCTTTTGACGAGGCGCTGAGCCAGAAAAATGATTTTTCTCCGATTACATTAGGATTTTTTTCCAGCTGTTTTCTTAAATCTAAATTGCTGACTTTGCTGATGATTTGGTAAAGTGAATTAACTTCTGCAACTGATTTGGCGTCAGGAAATCTCTGCCTCAAGGCATTTTTAATAACTTGGCGGTGGTCAATTTTAGCAAGATCGGTTTCTTTGCTTAAATCAACCGAAAGCGCGATCTCTGTGCGCAAAAATGCCCCGCTACTTTTACTTAGGATCATGCTAAATAAAATTACCAAGAATGATAAAGCAAACCCAATTGCCAACATGCCCAGCAGTTTAAATCTGGTTTCTTTGCTGTGGCGTTCTTTAAGATTCTGAATTTTTGAATTTTTCATTTTTTAAATAATTATCCGTACTTCTTTTTATAATTCTTAATCACCATTAAGGCCACGATGTTGAAGATGAAAGTGAAGATGAAAAGAGTTAAGGCCAAGGCGAAAGCGGCTAAAGTTTTAGGGCTGTTAAATTCTTGATCGCCAACTAGGAGAGTGACGATTTGGGCGGTAGCAGTGGTGACCGAAGAAAGGGGATTAAAAGTTAGATTGGCAACTAAACCGGCGGCCATTACGACAATCATGGTTTCACCAATGGCGCGAGAAACTGCTAGGATTACGGCTCCGACAATTGAGGGCATCGCAGAAGGTACAACCACTTTTTTAATCATTTCAGATTTGGTGCTTCCAAGGGCTAGGGCACCGTCTTGTAAGCTTTGAGGAACTGCATTTAGAGCATCGTCAGTAAGTGACAAAACAAAAGGAATAATCATTACTCCCATTACAAAACCGGCGGCAAGAGCGCTTTCAGAGGCGATGTCGACTCCGATTTGAGCGAAGGCATTTTTAAAAAATGGCGCGATGGTGATTACGGCGAAATAGCCGTAAACCACGGTTGGAACTCCGGCTAAAATTTCTAAAATTGGTTTTAAAAAATCACGAGTTCTGGCTTTGGCATAAAGGCAAAGATAGATCGCGGCCATGATTCCAACCGGCACGGCAACAAGCATCGCAATTAAGGTGATTAGTAAAGTTCCGAGAAAAACGGGCACGATGCCAAAGGCGCTTTTTCCTACATCTTGCTCAGCGGTGATTGCGGTTTGTGGGTTCCAAGTGGTTCCAAAAAGAAAGTCGGTAACTTTTACAAATTCAAAAAACCGGATTGATTCAAATAAAATTGAAATTGTGATGATGATGGTGATTAAAATTCCGATGCCGGCGGTAATTGACAGGACAATAGTTCCGGCTTTTTCAATGTGTTTTTTGGAATTAAAATTTCTGTAATAGAAGAATTTAATCAGGAAAAAATTGCCGATTAAAACGGCGGTGAGCAAAAAATATTTAGTAAAAATATCTAAAGGCGCCAGAATAATGGTGGCGGCAAAAATAACTGACCACAAGATGAAGCAATAAACGTAATGAATCGGCAGCGAAGCAAAGCGTGCTTTTTTAGGGCTTTCGCTTTGGATATTGAGGCGCAAATTTTTAATATTGCGATTTAGCTGAACCGCTAATATCACAACTAAAAACAGAGAAAAAATCAGGAAGTTCATAAATGCTTTGATTGAGTTTTTAAGTATTTTGTGGATTGGGATTTGTAAATCAACCGCCTGCTTTAATAGATCCTAACAATAATCATTAAATCCAAATGAGCAAAATCCGACTCCTAATCGCGGAAAAAAATTTAAGTCTTGGAGCAAAAATCAAAATCTCCGACGGCGATTTTGAGTATTTAACTAAGGTAATGCGCCAAAAAATCGGTGACGAAATTTTGGTGTTTAACGGTGTAGATGGTGAGTTTGCGGCGATAATTTTACAAATCGAGAAAAGATTTTTAAGCGCCGAAATAAAAGAAAAAATTTCTGATTTAAAAAAAGTGCCAAATATTACTTTGGCTTTTGCGCCGGTAAAAAATGTGCGAATTGATTTTATTGCAGCAAAAGCCACTGAATTAGGTGTGGCAAGATTTCAGCCTATTCTTACTCAACATACAATCGTTGATAAAATTAATTCTGAGCGCTTTAAGGCTAATGTGAAAGAGGCTTGTGAACAATGTGAGCGAAATGACTTTCCGGAGGTTTTGGAAATAAAAAAATTGGATAAATTTTTGGCTGAAGCTGGGCTTGCAGAAAAAATATTAATTTTGTGCGATGAGTCAGGAGAGGGTATGAAGGCGAGTGAGATTTTTCCTCAAATTGGAAAAAGTGAAAAAGAAATTGTTATTTTAATTGGACCCGAAGGTGGATTTTCCAAAGAAGAATTTGTTAGAATGGCGACGTTTAAAAATAAACATTCTTTGAATTTGGGGCCAAGGATATTGCGGGCTGATACGGCGATTATTTCGGCCCTAACCTTAGTGCAAGAGTTTTTGGGTGACTTTGATTTGAAGCCGAAATTTAATTCTTGAATGAGCGGCGCGATGGATCCCGTCGGTGCGGTACAAACTATTAATTTATGAAAAAAACTTTTCTCATTCTCTTCCTATTTTTTACCACTCCTGCTCAAGCCTTAAACCTAGTCACTCCAACTCTCAACGGCCAGATTTTCGATTTAGAAAAAATGCGGGGCAAAGTGGTGGTTGTAAATTTTGGGGCCGAATGGTGCACAACCTGCTTGGCAGAAATGGCAATTTTAGATGAGGTTTACCGCAAGCGTCACAGTGAAGGTCTTGAAATCATCGGCATCAGCATCGATCGCAAAAAAGCTTTAAAAAATGTTTTAAAGCGTAGCGCTAAAGTAAGTTATCCAAACTCAATGTTGGTTGATGCAACCGTCAATAATTTTCCTGAAATTAACGCAGTGCCAACCACTTATTTATTTGATCGCGATGTTAAGTCGCAGCTAGTTGCATTCGCCGAGGGAAAAGTTTTAACCACAGATGATTTCGCCAATATTTTTATTCCGGCTTTAAAAAAGCTCATCGATACGTTGCTGCGGCAGGCAACTGGAGTGTGAGGAAAGCCCTCTTTGAAAAAGATGTCTTTTCCGCTGTATAAGAAGTCGCTTCGTAGGTAAATAGTTGCGGTACTATTGAACGTTCGAAGCCAAATCTTGCTCTTGCTACATCTTCGTCAGATCTTTCTCTAGGTTGTTCTTCTTCAGCATTTCTATTTTCTTGTATGGCTCTACCACTTTCTGTAAAGTTTCGGCGATAATATAGGGAAGCAGCGACAGTGCAGAGCGCTCCTGAGGTTCCGCTGCCCAAGAGGCCTTCTTCCATTAGCTCGATCTGGTTGTAATCAGTAGGTCGGCTTATCTTAAGCCCTTTAAATTATTTGCGGATCGTCAGCAATTTATTATTGTAGATGCAAAGAAGGCTGTCAGCTAAGCGGAGAGTGAGTTGCATTCCAATTGCCGGCACAACCACATAATTGTCACGGATGATGTAAGTTAAAGGTTGTTCACCGCCATTAACATCGACCAAGCTAATTGAAGGAATGACTAAATTGTCATTGGCAAATTGGAAGTAAGTTTCGGTGCCATTATCGTAAACTTTTAGAGGCACGATATTGTCAGATTTGCCGGCTAGGCTGTAATCGAAATTTAATTCAGCGCTTTCGGGATTGCGTTGTATGACGCTAGGCAATGCTTGGCCAATATTGGCTCCCGGAATAGGGGTTTTAATAATTGATTTTACCGGCGGAGTTGGGGGTGGGGGTGGTGCGGAGGCTCTGGCTGCAACATTCGGTACGGCTAATTGTGGAGGAATTGGCAAGGGCTGACCGACTTGGGGATAGAAAAATCTTACGGTGTAAATTAAATCTTCATCAGCTTTACCGTTAAATTCATCAGAGCGAATATCGAAATGGTAGGTACGTTTATTGGTGATGATGGTCATGTTGGTGTGGGCGGCGATTTCTAGCGGGCGCACAAATAATCTTTTACCGGCCGGAGTCAGACGCCAAGCGAAAGCTTCACCAATGGAAATCATTTCAATTTCTTCATCTTCAGAAAATTCAATGAATGACTGATAATTGTAGTAGAATTTTAGCTCGTAAACTTCGTTGGGATTGTAAACTAAAGTGCGGATACGGGAGTCGGTAGTGATTGGAGTTTGTGCAAAAGCCGCGACAGAAAAGAGCGAAATCAAAAAAAACTTCAGCAAGAATCGAGGTCTGATCATTATTTTTAAAATCTCGATTAGTTTCATTATTTGAAAAACTTTTAGTAATTGAAAACTTCGTCTGCAATCATGTATTTATTAACCTGAAAGCCTAATGGATTAATTAATCTTTCTTCCATTGAAAGTTGCATATCGGGAGAGAAATAAAAACCCATTGAGATAACCTGATCAACAGTTGATGGATCAACACCCTGAATATTAGTTTGTTTAACGATACGAATTTGTGCATTATTGCCGTCAGTAAATTGAATTGATTTAATGCGGACATCAATTCGTGAATCAGTGCCAAGATCTCTAGCATTGATACGGTTACGAAATTCTCCATAAATTCCAGGTATGGAAAATAATCTTACCTTATCAACATCCTGTTTGTAGGTCCTAGGCTCATAACCGCTGGCGGAATGAATGAATGAATTAATAAAATATTTGCGAATTACTTGATCGCCGGTGAAATTTTGCGCTGTTAATTGATCAACAACAGTGGCAATACCGCTTTTAGCTTCAACCTCGATAACATAAGGCTCAAGCGACTTCGAAGACATCACATTTTTTACAAAAATTACGGCAACGGCAACGGAAAACATCGAGATTACAGTAAAAAGCAACAAGATGTTGCGCTGTACAACAACGATTTGGTATCGATTTGAATACCAGCTTTTTATTTTTAATTTTGTTTTTTTAGTTTGTTTTTCAGTTTCAGGCATGCTTGAAAATAAAGGCCGAAATGGGTTTTTATAAAAATTCCGAATCTAAATCAATTTTGGATTTAGGTAATTTTTTAGTAACAATTTCTTAGTAACATTTGGTCTTGTTCCGCTTTTGCGCGAAAGCTCTAATACCAAAAAAAAATTCAGGACTTTAGTATAGTTTTCCGCGAAGGTAAAGAAGCTTGATTAATAATTCAAGCCGTCTTAATTCGCCGCCCCTTCTTTCATATTTTTTCTTATTTAGTAAAAGTCAAAAATGCCTTACATTGAACGTGAAAAAATTCCTTTGTCGCAAAAATTGGAACAGCTGCATTGGTTATTAATTTCACTTATTATTATTCTGGCTTTCATTGGTTTCGTAATGCTGTATTCCGCCGGTGGAGGTAGCTTCAGACCATGGCTAGTCAGGCAACTTGGATTTTTCTGCATCTTCTTTCCCTTGATGATCTTTATTGCCGTTACCGATATTAAAATTTGGTTTCGAGCGGCTTATGCTTTTTATGCAATTGCCTTAACTCTGGTCCTAATTGTTGATATTACCGGTCACAATGCCATGGGTGCGACTAGGTGGTTTCGTATTGGGTCTCTTACCATTCAACCTTCCGAAATAATGAAAGTCTGCACCGTCTTTGCATTGGCGCGTTATTTCTACAATATTGAGGCGGCGAATATCGGAAAAATAAAATTCATTATTGTGCCAATTGCGTTAATCGCAGTTCCGGCATTTTTTATTTTTTACCAGCCCGATCTCGGTACAGCAGCAATTTTATCGATGGTGGGAGTTTCGGTTTTATTCTTAGCGGGAGTTAGAATTTGGAAATTTGTCTCAGTTGGGATTGTAGTTCTGGCTACTATTCCTTTTGGATGGCATTTCTTGCTTTATGATTATCAGAAGCAGCGCATTTTGACTTTTTTAAATCCCAATAATGATCCCTTGGGAAGCGGTTACAATATCATTCAATCTAAGATCGCAATTGGTTCAGGAGGTTTGTTTGGTAAAGGCTATTTAAATGGCACCCAAGGTCAGCTTAACTTTTTGCCGGAAAAACAAACTGACTTTATTTTCACTATGCTATCGGAAGAGTTAGGTTTTCTTGGTAGTGTTTTTACTATTGCAGTTTACTCGGCGATTATTGCTATCGGCATCTCGATTGCCATGAAAACCAAGCATCAATATGGACGCTTATTGGTGATGGGGGTGATTAATATTTTCTTCATTCACATGTTTATCAATATAGGAATGGTTATGGGATTGATTCCTGTAGTAGGTGCGCCACTTCCTTTTGTTTCTTACGGTGGCACGATTATGGCTTCGATGATGATCGGGTTTGGGCTAGTGCTGAATGTGGATTTGCATAAGAACTCGGATTTGAAGCTCAATTAACAATTATCAGTTAACAATTAACATTTGTTTAAGTGCCGCCAACTGCTAATTGCTAATTGTTAACTGTTAAAACTTCCTCCTCCTCGCTAACCACATCATACTCCTCTAACAACTTCACATCATCCG
>CANGQE010000004.1 GCA_947455845.1 Rickettsiales bacterium | reverse complement strand
TTATCAACTTCGGACAAGTATTTTTTATTCTCGGCTTTTTCTTTAAATTTTTCTCGGGCTTTTTTTAAGGCATCTTCATCAAGATCACCAATCGTTGCAGATTCAACAATCAGTTCTGACCAATCGGTTCTTGAGTTGTAAATCCTTTGAATTTGCGCAGTCGTTAAGTTCTGCAGTCTGGTTTTATCTTCACCAATTCGGGCATAACTACGTCCTTTATAAAAGGTTGGCTCACCTTTTGCGGCCGCAATTTTTACCAAAATTATTGGCTTAGTTTCAAATTCAAAAACGTGAATCGAGTAATCAATTTTGGGATTAAGGGAGCTTCTAATCGCGGCTCTTTCTAGATCACTTCTTTTAACAGTGGTGCCTTCGATTTTTCTAGTTTTGTCGTTAACCCCAAAAATTAAGTAGCCAAAATCTTCATTTCTTAAGCAAGCTCCGTTGGAAATAGCGCTGAGATACTCGCCAAATTCCAACTTATCGGACCTTTTAAATTCAAGAAATTCACTTTCTTCTAGTTCGAGTAGAGTATGTAAAAGTTCTTGGGTTGTAGTCATTTGTGGTGAAATAATTTTTAGAGGCGTCCTAAATTTTCTGTCCGGTCGAGGCCCAGTCTTTTACAAAAGTTTCTAAGCCTTGGCTAGTAAGTGGGTGAGAAATTAATTGTTTTAAAACTTTTCCGGGAATGGTGGCCACATGTGCGCCCATTTTGGCTGATTGAGTGATGTGAATTGGGTTACGAATGGAGGCAACTAAAACTTGTGTGTTGAAGTCGGGATAATTGGCGTAAATGGCGCAGATTTCTTCGATTAAGGCTAGGCCATCTTGACCAATATCGTCAAGTCTGCCGACGAATGGAGAAACAAAAGTTGCGCCGGCTTTGGCGGCTAGAATTGCTTGGGCTGCAGAAAAGCAAAGAGTGACGTTAGTTTGAATTCCTTTGTCAGAAAAATATTTGCAGGCTTTAAGTCCGTCGAGTGTCATTGGTAATTTGATGCAAACATTTTTGGCGATTTTGCTTAAAATTTCACCTTCGCGAACCATGTTTTCATAATCGGTTGCAGCTACTTCAGCGCTGACTGGTCCTGAAACTATTTTGCAAATTTCGGCAATAACTTCTTTAAAATCTCTACCTGATTTAGCGATTAGACTTGGGTTAGTTGTAACGCCATCAAGAAGTCCGTAAGCGGCAATTTCTTTAATTTCGGCAATTTCGGCAGAGTCGATGAAGAATTTCATTTGAAGAAAAATTTGAGTTGATAGTTTGGAAGGAAGAGAATCACTTTGAAGTAGTTGCACAAAATTTATCCACAGCATCTCTTTTATCAACAAATCATGTCAAAAATCTTCGTCCAAGTTTTATTGCCCTTGGCGCTTGATGAGCCTTTCAGTTACAAAACTGAAGAGCCAATCGAGTGCGGCGATGTGGTGCGTGTTGAATTTGGCCGTAAAGAGATTTGGGGAGTGGTTGTTGGTGTTGGTTTAGAAGCGCCACAAAATTTTTCGGAAGAAAAAGTTAAGCCGATTTTAGAAAAAAATTCGCGCTTTAAGTTGAGCGAGAATCAGCTAAAATTTATTGAAGTTATCGCAAGCTACAATCTTGCCAGTCGTGGCTTAGTGCTGCGGGCATTTATCGGTATTTTAAATTCGGATAAGGTTAAAAAAATCTCAGGATCTAAAAAACAGGAAGTGGATGAAACCAAGTTTTTTTTGAAAAAACTTTTGCCGAGACAGCAAGAAATTTTTGATGAGTTGTTGAGTGTAATGCCAAGCGTAAGCCTGATTGACGGCGTGACGGGATCGGGCAAAACTGAAATTTATTTTGCGTTAATCGCGGAGATCCTGAAACAAGTTCAGGATGACAGTGTGGGGGGGATCGAGAGTAATCGTCATCCTGAACTTGTTTCAGGATCTAGTAACTCCCAAATTCTCATCCTCCTCCCAGAAATCGCTCTCACCAGCCAACTACTCTTGCGCTTCGAAGAGCAATTCGGCTTTCCGCCGGCTCTTTGGCATTCCAAAATCTCTAAAAAAGAAAAGAGAGAAATTTTTTACGGCGTTACCGAAGGCTCAGTTAGAGTCTTAATCGGTGCTCGTTCCGCCCTGCTCCTGCCCTTCAAAAATTTACAATTAATCGTAGTCGACGAAGAGCATGATTCATCTTTCAAGCAAGAAGATGTCTTCAATTTTCACGCCCGCGACATGGCGATTTTGAAGGGTAAATTGGAGAATTTTCCGGTTATTTTATCTTCGGCGACTCCGGCGGTCGAAACTTACTCCAACGCCAATCTGGGCAAATATCGCCACTTTATTTTAGAACAAAAATTTGGGCAGAAAAATAATTCAATTGAACTGATTGATTTGCGTCAGGAAAAACTGCGAACCAATGAATTTCTGTCGCAAAAATTGCGCCAAGAAATTGCCAAGAATCTATCCGAAAATAAACAAGCTCTACTTTTTTTGAATCGCCGTGGATACGCGCCCGTCACAATGTGTAAGGCCTGTGGTAAAAAATATGATTGCGCAGATTGCGACTTTCATTTGGTGCTTCACAAGTCTAAACAAAAGTTGGTTTGCCACCATTGTGGGCATCATGAAAAAACACATCATCTTTGTAAATTTTGTGGTGAGAAAGATAGTTTAATCGCCGTTGGGGCCGGTGTGGAAAAAGTTGAAGAAGAAGTCAGAAATATTTTTCCCGATGCCAGAGTTGCTTTAGTTACCAGTGACAATGTGGCCGGTTTTGATGAGGTGGATAAGTTGGTAAAGAAAATTCTAAATCACGAAATCGACATCATCATCGGTACGCAAATGATTGCCAAAGGCCATGATTTCCCTGATCTGACTTTGGTTGGAATTATTGATGCCGACTCATCGCTTTATTCATCGGAATTGCGCGCTTTAGAAAAAACCTACCAAGTTTTAACCCAAGTAATCGGTCGTGCCGGCAGGCGAGAAATTCAAGGCAAAATCATCATTCAAACTTACAATCCGCAAAATTTTATTTTTGAACAAATTATCAAAGGCGACAAAAAATCATTCTACCAATTTGAAATTAAAAACCGAGAAGCCCTTGATCTGCCACCATTTGCAAGGTTAGCCAAATTTGAAATCAGCTCTTTTACCGAAAGCGATGCTAAAAATTTTGCCAAAAAATTAATTCAATATTTTCCTAGTGACGAAAAGATCGAGCTTTACGGCCCTGCGCCAGCCGCACTCCAGCGCTTAAAAAACCGCCACCACTTTTCGGTAAATCTAAAAACCCAAAGAAAAGTAAACCTGCAAAAACTAATCGCCGATGTAATGAAGAGCCTAGAAATACCTAAGTCAGTGCGCGTTAGGGTTGACGTGGATCCACAATAAGATTCTGAATTATCACCGCCTTTATTTCTTCCGGTCCGCTTACTGTCAGGAAGGCTCTTTTGAAAACGGGTTTAAAATCTTTGCGGCACATTTTCGGAACGTCTTTTTCTTTTACAATCGCCGGCATTACAAAAACAACATCATTCTTGCGGGCTTTGAAAAGCTTAACAGTCATGCCTTTGGCGTCGCATTCATTGATGCCCATTTGGATTTCGGCGCCAATTTCAATTGCGAAATTTCCAAGGGGTGCGCCAACCGGTCCTACATTTAAAGAGCCTGATTTTAAATTGCTTAAACGAGCATTGGTGATTTCAGGGTTTTGGGCTACGAGTTCTTTCCAAGTTAGAGAAGCGCTTTGTTTGCAATTATATTTTTTAAGTCCGCTAGAGTCGTAAATGGCAATGGTTTGAGAAGGGCAAATTACTAGATTGTATGAGTCGTTAGCAAAAGAGCTTTGTTGAAAGCCAATGAAGGAAAATAAGGCGAGAAAGATGGATAATTTTTGTTTGTTGTTTTTGTGGTTTTTCAAGGTGGCCTCCTATTAATCTTTAAAATATCCCAGAATCCGTGCCGTGCGTTTATGGATGAGTTTAATAATAACATCAAAAACTTCCGACTGGATTCCTTGTTTGGCTAATTGTTGTTTCAAATTTTCCGCGGCTTTTGGTAATTTTGTGGCGAAGGATTTCAGTTCTTTATTCAAATGAGTCCTAGCTGTGTTGGTATCGGCGACAATATCGTGCCAATGCACTAGGAGAGTGCGTTCAGGATCATATGATTTACCGATTTTCATTGCCATTTTTCGATCATATTGCTCGTAAAGAGTTGTTGAAATGAGGTCGTAGAATGGGGCAAGTCTTATGCTGTCAGCTTCATATAAAAATGAAAAATTTTTGCCGTGAGCGTCGGAATTTCCGATTAGGTAATTAAAGATAATTATGCGAAGAAAGCGATATCGATCAAAGACTGGGCGAGAGCTGTGTTTAGTAATTAATTCTTTGCATGTTTCGATTCCGGGGCCGCCATCGGGGCCTTGATATTTTTGCTCTGGACGCAAACCAAGTGCTTGACAAAAATCCTCTTGATGAATGCGCGTAACAGTGCCTTTATTGTTTTTGGTGCGATCATACCGTCGAACTAATAAATACGGTCGATCTTTAATTCGTTTAAAAAAAACTTCAGCGACATCAAGGTTGATTTCCTTGGCTAACTTCATGCAGAAAAACTCGTTATGAACACTGTCTGCATGGTGTGGCATTAGTGGTTTTAGAATGTGAGTGCTGGGTTTTTCTACGACTAATTCAGGCAAGGAGTCGGGCGATTCATCAAAAAAAACAGCAAATTTTCGTTGAGCTCCCGCTAAAGAAAGTCGAGTTTTTTTATTGCCGACAAGCAGTGAGCTGGTATTGTCTTTTTTAAGAATTTCGTAAAGTTGATCTGCGCTTAATGCTTTAGTTGAGCCTTCTAAATAGGTGGGAAGTTTTTCTTTCGGTGGTAAAATTTCAATCGCTCCGGCGCAATCACGGCCTACTTCAAACAGCAAGGCAAAGGGGCTTCTTTCTGATAATTTTAATTGTTCTGCGAGTAATTTTAATTGCTCATCATCAGGCAAAAGTCCCGAGAAAAAAGCCTTTACAATATTGTTGCTAAATGGCTCAGATTTTAGCGGTAGTGAGATTGAAAGTGGAGCGGCATTTTTTGATTTTAGGTAAGATGGATCGTAAGTAAAAGAGAGGGTTCCGCCATTTAAATTTTGTTCAAAAATTCCGGTGAAAATTTTGTTTAAATAGACGGCTAGTTTTTTTGTGGCAGGAGAGGCGTTGCTCATGGTTTGGTTTCGGTGGTTAGTTTGATGCCAAGCATGTAGGCTACTTCCAAAGCTTTATCAATGGTGCAGGTGGGTTTGCCTTTTTCGAGATCAATAATAAATCTTTCACCACAGCCGCACAAAGCAGCCAATTGTTTTTGGGTTAGATTCTGTGATTTTCTGGTTTCTCGCACCAGATTTCCTAAATCTTTACAGGATTTTATTGGCATCATTTTTTCTAAGAGATTCGGAGATATTGCTTACCGACCGGTAAGAAAGAATCTTTTGCTAGGGGAATAAAGATTTTTTCTTACCGGTCGGTAAGCCAAAATTTAACTTTCAGTCGAATAATTCGGCGACTCAGAAGTAATTGTAATCGAGTGCGGATGGCTTTCTCTAAGGCCGGAATTAGTGATTCTGACGAAGTTGCAGTTTTTGCGCATTTCTTCGATTGTACCATTTCCGGTGTAGCCCATTGAAGATTTTAAGCCGCCAACCAATTGATGTAGAACCTCAGCAGCAGGACCTTTGTAGGCTACGCGACCTTCAACACCTTCGGGAACTAATTTTAATTTATCTGAGACATCTTGTTGGAAATAGCGATCAGCCGAACCGCGAGCCATAGCGCCCAGCGAGCCCATGCCACGATAAACTTTGTAAGAGCGGCCTTTGAATAAAACAATTTCCCCCGGTGTTTCTTCGGTACCGGCAAGTAATCCGCCCAACATGACACAAGATGCGCCAGCGGCGATTGCTTTGGCAAGGTCGCCGGAAAATCTGATGCCACCGTCGGAAATTACAGGAATTTTTGCTTTGTCACAAAATTCAACAACATCCAAAATAGCTGACAATTGTGGCACGCCGACACCTGCTACAACGCGGGTAGTGCAAATTGACCCTGGTCCGATACCAACTTTTACAGCATCAGCTCCGGCATCAACTAAAGCTTTAGCTGCTTCCGCGGTGGCAATATTTCCGGCGATGAAATTTTGTTTTGGGTAAAGTCTTTTTAATTCGCGCACGGTTTCAATTACGCCTTCTGAATGGCCGTGAGCGGTGTCGATTACCAGAATATCAACTCCCGCCTCAATTAAATGTTCAGCACGTTTCATGCCATCGCGAGCTACTCCTGTTGCAGCTGCGACAAGAAGTCGGCCCTCTTCATCTTTAGACGCGTGAGGAAATTGTTTATTTTTTTCGATGTCTTTACCGGTAATTAAGCCAATACAATTATTGGCTGAGTCGGTAATAATAATGCGCTCAATCTTGTTTTTATGAAGCAGGTTACGAGCTTCAATCTTGCTGATATTGGCTTTAGCGGTGACCAAATCGCTTTTAGTCATTAGATCTTTGATCAATTGTTTTTTGTCAGTGGCAAAGCGCACATCACGATTAGTAAGGATTCCCACCAATTTTTTACTTCCTTGTTGTACCACCGGAATTCCTGAAATTCCGTAATTTTTCATCAAATGCAAAGCATCGCCCAAAGTTTCATCGGGTGTGATAGTGACAGGATTAACTACAATTCCTGATTCAAATTTTTTCACTCTTCTAACTTCGTCAGCTTGATCTTTGATGGAGAAGTTTTTGTGAATGCAGCCAATGCCGCCCGACTGCGCCATTGCAATAGCTAGACGACTTTCGGTAACTGTATCCATTGCTGAAGAAATAATCGGAATTTCCAATGAAATGGTTTTGGTGATTTTGGTTTTGGTGCTGGCCTCAGTAGGCAGAACTTTTGAAAAAGCTGGCTTCAGCAAAACGTCATCAAAGGTTAAGGAAGGGGCAGCGGTCTCGATGATTTTACGATTTGTTGTCATATTGAAAGCGAGGATCTGAGTTGAGAAAATGTTGGAAAATTATTGTCGTGTCCTAAAAAATCAAAAGCAATATGAGCGTGACTTTGGGAATAAAGTTATCAGTTAACAATTAGCAATTAACATTGGTGGTTTGAACAACAAATTTTAATTGTTAACTGATAATTGTTAATTTCCCTAATTTTCCAACCAATATTCCAAAACTATGCCATCCCAAATTGAAAATCTCTGCGCCGAAAGAAATATCCGGCTGACAGAAAACCGCCGCATCATTGCCCGCGTGATTTCCGACAGTATCGATCACCCCGATGTTGAAGAAGTTTTTCATCGCGCTTCTAAAATCAATCCTAAAATCGGCATCGCCACAGTTTACCGTGCTGTAAAAATGTTTGAAGAGCTCGGCGTGATTGCCAAGCATGATTTTGGCGGCAAAGGTCGGGCCCGTTACGAGAAGCTTGAGGGCGAAGATCACCACGATCATTTGGTTGATATTACCACTGATGAAGTTCATGAATTTTTCAGCGAAGAATTAGAAAACCTAAAAACAAAAATTGCTCGCGATAAAGGATTTGAGCTAATCGGGCACCGTCTTGAGCTCTATTGCCGTCCCATAAAAAAATGACCGAATTTCTAAAAAAGATATTCATTCCTCAGCTCGAATTTGAGGGCGTAAATGACGTAGAAAAATTTACTAAATTTTTTTGCGACCTTTACCGAATTGAACTTTTTAAAGATGGCTTGGATTTAATTTTAACCAAGCTGCAAGAAAAACATCTCAAGTTTGAAGTTAAGATTGTGAAGGGTTGGGATACTAACGTAGGCTGTTTTCTAACCGAGAAAAAAAGTTTCTACGATAAAACTTTGGGAAAATTTATGCGCAAAACAGCGCCAAAAATTATCTTAAGAAAATTATCCTATAACGTTTTGGCTCACGAGATGGCGCATGCTCTTGAATTTGAGAGTGAAATTGATTTGGGTGAGGATTTTAGAAAGGCCATCGGCCTTGATATGAAAGATCGCCAGCCCCAAATTATTACTTTACAAGCCGAGATAAAAAGACTAATGGTCGATGCTTTAAAATCATATAAGCCGGAGCAGTTTTTATCTGAGCTTTTTGCGCGTTATTTTGAACTATTAAGCATTTCTCGAAATGTTTGCGCGACGGGAGACTTCGCTACCAAAGACGTTACAGAGTTCTTTGCTAATACTGCCAGTTTTATAGAAAATATTTTTAATGTCCGAATAAGGTCAAAAATTAATCCTGAAATTGCTGAAATTACAGCTAAAATAGTTAGGGAAATTCAGTTGGCGGCACCTCAACAAAAGTTTCAAGAAAAGGTATCGACTTTTCATCAAAAGTCAGAACCGAATTCTAAAAAAATTAAATGGTCAAAAAACACCAAGTCAAATGCCATGTGGCAAGAAGGCTGGAAAAAATATCAAGAATTAGAAGATAAAAAGGAGAATAAATAATGGCAATTTACACCAAATTGACGAAGCCGGAAATCGAGCAACATTTAAAAAATTATGCGCTCGGAGAGTTGGTAAGTTCTAAAGAAATCATCGAAGGAATTGATAATTCAAATTTCCTTATCGAAACCACTCAGGGAAAATTTATTCTGACGATTTTTGAATCGCGTATCGATAAAGATTCTTTGCCATTTTTTATTAATTTAAAAATTCATTTGGCCAAAAATGGGATTCCTTGCCCCTTGCCGATTCTTAGTAATTCCGGTGACTCAATTGTTGATTTTAAAAACAAAAAATCAGTGATTGTAACTTTCTTAAATGGAGCGTCCCTGAAGGCCCGCGAAGATGGTTATTATGACAATATTACACCAAATCACTGTTTTGAAATTGGCAAAGTTTTGGCCAAATTACACTTGGCGGTAGCTGATTTTGAAATGTCGCGCGACAATGAATTGAACGTAAAAGGTTGGAGAATTTTATTTGAAAAACTGCATTACATTCATAAAAATTTGCGTGCTGAAATTGCTGATAATTTAGAGTTTTTGCAAAAGGAGTGGCACTTTAACCTACCGGGTGCGGCAAGTCATCTTGATCTTTTTCCGGACAATGTTTTCTTCGATCAAGAGGGTAAATTAAGCGGCGTAATTGATTTTTACTTCGCCGCCAATGATGCCTTTATTTATGATTTTGCTGTTGCTGCGAATGCTTGGTGCTTCGATGAAAGAAATAATTTTGAACAGTTGAAGTTTGATGAACTAATGCGGGGCTATCAAGAGATCAGGAAATTTTCAGATCAGGAAAAAGATTTTCTAAAGATTGCCTTAATCGGAGCATCAATGCGCTTTTTACTAACAAGGCTTAGTGACATGTTTTCTACTTCTGAGGAGTCGTTGGTTAAAATCAAAAACCCGAAAGAATATTTGGCAAAATTAAGATTTTTTAGGTCGCAAATATGAAGATAAAATATCATTTTTTTGGCAAGGATTGCCTTATTGACCGCGAGTTAAAAAACCGCGCCAATCTTGATTTAGCGCTGTCAGAGAAAAAAATGAGTAATTGCGGAGCCTTATTCGTAAATCAAATTCACGGCAAGGAAGTTGTGGTAATTGACAGTGAAGATAAAATTCACGGTGAGCAAGGATTGCCTAAGGCAGATGCGATTGTAACTAATTTGACCAATATTGCGATTGGAGTAATTACGGCTGATTGTGCGCCGATTTTATTTTTTGACGAAGAAAAAAAAGTCATCGCCGCTGCTCATGCAGGATGGCGTGGTGCTAAGCTAGGAGTGGTTGAATCGGTTGTAAAAGAAATGAGAAAATTGGGAGCAAAAAACATTCAGGCAATTATTGGGCCGATGATCCAGCAGAAATCTTACGAAGTTTCGGGTGAATTTATTGATGATTTTTTAAGCGAAGATGGAAGTAATGAAATATTTTTTATTAATGGCGAGAAGCCTGATAAACACTTGTTTGATTTGCCATCTTACGTTGAGAAAAAATTGTCAGAAGCTGGAATAGAGAAAGTTGAGAATCTAAAAATTAATACTTACAGCGAAGAGGAGAAATTCTTTAGTTTTAGGAGAAGTTTTCATCAAAGGGAGAATGATTGCGGTCGCAATGTTTCAGCGATCGCAATCAATGATCTCTAGTTCTCGCGAAGTGGTGCCTGGAGCCGGAATCGAACCAGCGACACAAGGATTTTCAGTCCTTTGCTCTACCGACTGAGCTATCCAGGCGCGCAAAAAAGAGGAGCGCAAGGTAAGAAGGAGCTTTTATTTTGCAAGCTCCTCAAAAAATAATCTAAAGAAATATGGAAAATTTAGTTGATTACTCAAGTTATGTTGAGGCTGCTTATATAGTTGCAAGTCTTGTGCTTGTTGCTCTGATGGGCTTTGTGGTGAAGAAATATTTTTCGAAGTAGATCCTGAAATTATTTGAAGGATCTATTCAATTTGAATGAGACTAAATGAAAAATCAGCGTAAAAAAAAGCGAATAATTTTTGTGAGTGTAGTATTTGCCATTTCAATAGCTGCACTAGCTTTTGTGATTGCAAATTTTCGTGACAATATGGTTTTTTTCTATTCTCCAAGCGAGCTGAAGAGCGCCGAAGTTTTAAATAAAATTAATCACCGCCAAATTCGTGCCGGTGGTTTGGTGGCAGAAAATAGCATTAAAAAAATTGATGCCTTAACCACAGAGTTTGTGATTACCGATTTGGCAGAAGAGATAAAAATTCAATATGTGGGAATATTGCCGGATTTATTCCGTGAAAAACAGGGCGTGATTGCGAAGGGAAGATTTGATGCGGAAGAGAATAAATTTTTTTCGAAGGAATTATTGGTGAAGCACGATGAGAAATATATGCCACCTGAGGTGGCGAAGGCGCTGAAGAAGTCGGAAATCGATTTAAATGCTCCAAAAGCCCTCTTTGAAAAAGAGGGTGGATGATCGCGTAGCGATCAGACGGGTGATTTTCTTTCTACAAACTCAGACATTTTTTAAATCACCCTTCCGCCGCTAACGCGGCTCCCTCCCTCTTTTTCAAAGAGGGCTTTCCCTTACAAAAGCTCTGTGCTTCTTTTCTCAACCACAGTTTCCAACTTTTCCATAAATTCCTGTCTAGAAAGACCTTGTTCAATTGGGTCTAAAAATTCCAAAATAATTTTGCCGGGTTTTTTTAGGATAGTGTTTTTCCCCCAGAATGCTCCTGAATTTAATGCCGCCGGTACAACTTTAACGCCGCAAGAAAGATACAAAGCTGCAACTCCGGCTTGATAAGGAAAATCTTTAGTAGTGCCGCTAAGAGGAACTCGCGTTCCTTGAGGGAAAAGAATGACTGATTGGTTATTGGATAAATATTTTTTGGTTTGTTTGATTAAATCTTTCAAAGCGCTAGCGCCGCCACTGCGGTCGATTGTGATGCCACTCATGATTCTTAAATACCAGCCATAAAAGGGAATTTTCAAAAGCTCTTTTTTAAAGGCGTAGACGGGGTGGTGAAACACTAAGTGCATAACTATCGTTTCCCACATTGACTGATGTTTGCAGGCGACAATACAGGCTTCTTTGGGTAATTTTTCTAAACCAATAAACTCATGCTCAATCTTGCATAATTTTTTTAACATCCAAAGACCAACTACTGCCCAAACTTTAGCACCATGATCGGCCATTTTTCTGTTTTTGGTGATGAAGACGTGAAAGTAAAGAATCGGGATTATTGTGCCCCAAACATTTATGAAGAGCCAAAATGCAAGTGAGGAGATTCGATTCATGACAGCAGAAGATGAGTGTAGGGAGGGATGGTGCCGAATGTCGGATTTGAACTGACGACCTACTGTTTACAAGACAGTTGCTCTACCACTGAGCTAATTCGGCTTATTTTTGTGAGGCGGCAAACTATTTTTGACTGGGAAAACTGCAAGAAATTTTTCTAAAAATATTTACAAGACTTGTCCAAAACTAGGACCGCCGAAGTGGGACTGGTTTTTTAGCTAATAAAAAACCGAGCTAACCTTTTGGCTAGCTCGGCTTTTCAGAACTTAGCTTAAGTAATAAATTACTTTTTAGCAGGAGCTTCAACTGGAGCAGCTACTGGAGCAGCAGCTTCTTCAGCTTTAACTTCAGCTTTTTTAGCGGCTTTTTTAGCTTTTTTAGCTTTTTTAACTTCAGCTTTAACTTCAGCTTTAGTTTCAGCAGCAGCTACTGGAGCAGCAACTGGAGCAGCAGCTGGAGCAGCAGCTTTAACTTCAGCTTTAGCAGCTACTGGAGCAGCAGCTTTAGCATCAGCTTTAACAGCAGCTGGAGCAGCAGCAACTGGAGCAGCAGCTTTAACTTCAGCTTTTACAGCTTTAGCATCAGCTTTAGGAGCTTGAGCGTTAGCAGCAGAAGCGAAAACTACAGAAACTGCAGCAAGAATTAATGAAAGTTTTTTCATTGTTTTTACACCAAATTGGTTTTGATAGATGCTAATCATTTCTGATTAGTTTCTTTCGAGTATTATTTTGCTTTGTGAGTCAGCTGTTTAAATAACTGAAACGAACAAAATAATTGAAAGGCGGCGGCAAAATATGGAGCAAAATTTGTTTGTCAAATAAATTACTCATATCTTTCTTAAGCTTATTTGTTGGGCAGTATATATCTGAAGGCACTCTTGTCATCAGTTGTAACGGTTACCTCTTCCTCCACGTGTCACCCCGCACTTGTTGCGGGGTAACGCGTGGAGGAAGGCGACTCCTTGAACTCCTGCTCCGTAAGCCTATCAGCGAATTTAGGGTTCGGGTTTGAATCCGGTATTAAAAGTGAATAACTTTGCCGTAAGCATCCAAAACTGCTTCATGCATCATTTCCGACATTGTTGGATGGGCGAAAATTGTGTGCATTAAATCTTCTTCGGTTAATTCAGCTTGTTTGGCAATTACGTATCCTTGAATCATTTCAGTTACCTCAGCACCAATTAAATGAGCGCCTAAAAGTTCACCTGTTTTTTCATCAAAGATTACTTTTATTAAGCCTTCAGTTTCACCGGCAGCAATGGCTTTACCATTGGCCATGTAAGGGAAGCGACCGACTTTAATTTTCTTACCAGTGTCTTTGGCTTTCTTTTCAGTTAAACCTACTGAGGCAATTTGCGGCATTGAATAAGTACATCCCGGAATATTATCTTTTTTGATCGGGTGAATTTTCTTAGCGTCATATTTATTAAGTTTGCTGGCAATTTTTTCTGCTGCAACTGTACCCTCATGAGAGGCCTTGTGGGCTAACCACGGAGCTCCGGCAACGTCACCAATTGCAAAAATATTAGCGTCAGAAGTTTCCATGTAACCATTAGTTACAATGTTGCCTTTTTCTAATTTTACTTTGGTTTTTTCTAAGCCCAGATTTTCGGTGTTGGCGACAATGCCTACAGCCATGATAACTTTCTCAGCTTTGATTTCTTCAACTTTACCGGCAATTTCAACTGACGCAGTAACTTCGCCTTTGCCTTTTTTCAAAGATTTTAGTGAAGCTGAAGTGTGAATTTTAATGCCTTGTTTCTCGAAAGATTTGTGAGCCAATTTAGAGATTTCTTCATCTTCAACCGGTAAAATATTAGCCGCCATTTCGATGATGGTAACTTGTGAACCCATATTTCTGTAGAATGAAGCAAATTCAACGCCAATTGCACCCGATCCAACAACTAAGATTGATTTAGGTAGAGCCTTAGGAGTCATGGCTTCGCGGTAAGTCCAAATATTTTCAACATCAGGCTCCATTCCGGGAATTACTCTTGCTCTAGCGCCTGTGGCAATAATGAAATTAGTCGCTTCAACTTGCGCAACTTCTGCACCATCTTTTGCAACTGAGATCTTTTTAGAATCTAAGAATTTTGCGAAGCCGTCAATGACTTCGATTTTATTTTTCTTCATCAGTCCGGCAATTCCACCACTCAACTTTTTAGAGACGCCACGAGAGCGCTCAATGATTTTAGCAAAATCAAATTTTACATTTTCGGCACTAAATCCAAAGGAATCTAAATTGTGTAAAAGATGATGAACCTCAGCTGACTTCAAAAGCGCCTTAGTTGGAATGCAGCCCCAATTTAAGCAGATGCCGCCCAAATGATTGGCCTCAACTATTGCTACTTTTAAACCTAATTGAGCAGCACGAATTGCCGCAACATAACCACCCGGACCTGCGCCAATAACGCAAAGATCAAATTTTTTTGCTGAACCAGTCATAGAATTAAGAATTGTGAATTAAGAATTAAGAATTGTTAAATGTGCTTACTCAAACAAACTTAATTCCTAATTCTTAATTCTTAATTCTTAATTTCACATGTCCGCAGAAATAGACAATCTAATCAATCAGATCGACGCCTCGCTGGCCTTGATTAAGAGGTGTCTTTGAGCCGGAAAAAATTCAAGAAAAATTAGTTGAGTTAAATAAAAAATCGGAAGATCCCGAGCTGTGGAATAATAAAGCGGAAGCGCAAAAAACTCTTAAAGAAAAATCAGTTTTAGAGGCAAAGTTGGGATCTTTTTTAACGATTGAATCAAGCTTAAAAGACAATCGTGAATATGCTGAATTAGCTAATATGGAAGCAGATGTGCAGCTTTTAAACGACATTGAAAAGAATCTAATTTCTTTGAAAAAAACCTCGGATAATTTTGAAGTCGAATGTTTATTTGCCGGCGAAACCGACATTAATAATTGCTTCGTTGACATCAACGCTGGAGCTGGTGGAACCGACTCTTGTGACTTTGGAACAATGCTGTTGCGCATGTATGATCGTTTTGCTAATTCCAAAAAATTTAAAGTTGAAATTGTTAATATGTTGGATGGTGAAGAGGCGGGAATCAGATCGGCGACATTAAAAATTTCCGGACGCTTTGCTTTTGGTTGGATGAAGATGGAATCAGGCGTTCATCGCTTAGTTCGTATCTCACCTTTTAATGCTAATGGCAAAAGACAAACCAGTTTCACTTCGGTGTGGGTCTATCCCGAAATTGATGATGAAATTGAAATTGTGGTTGATGAAAAAGATTTGCGCGTCGATACTTTCCGTGCATCTGGCGCTGGTGGACAACACGTTAATAAAACCGATTCTGCCGTCAGAATGACACATTTGCCAACCAATATTGTGGTGCAATGCCAGTCTGACCGCTCCCAATTACGCAACCGCGTTGAATGTATGAAGATGCTTAAATCAAGACTCTTCGACCTTGAAATGAAAAAGAAAAAAGACGCCCTAACCGCCTCCGAAAGCCAAAAAACCGACAATAGCTGGGGCCACCAAATTCGTTCTTACGTTTTACATCCTTACCAATTGGTAAAAGATCTGCGCACCGATTACGAAACCGGAAATATTCAGGCCGTATTAGATGGTGAAATCGAAGGTTTCATCAAAGCAGCTTTGACGGAGAAAATGTAAGAAAATTAAGAATTAAGAATTTAGAAGTAAGAATTAAAAGCTTACATCCAATTCTTACTTCTTAATTCTAAATTCTTAATTCAAACAAATGCGTTGTCCTTTTTGCGGAAATATCGAAACCCAAGTTAAAGACAGTCGAATCTCCGATGACGGTGAGTCAGTGAAGAGGCGGCGTTATTGTGCTGCTTGTGATTCGCGATTCACTACTTTTGAGCGGGTGCAGTTGCGGGAAATTTTGGTGATTAAGAAAAATGGTGAGAAGAAAATTTTTGATCCAGAGAAATTAAAAAAGTCGATTGAAATGGCGGTGCGTAAGCGTCCGGTCTCGGAATTGCAGGTGGAAAAATTGGTAAATAATATTGTTCGGCAGTTGGAAATGGAAAGTGAGACTGAAATTTCTTCGTCTAAAATTGGCGAAATGGTGATGACAGCGCTTGAGAAGCTTGACAAAGTCGCTTTCGTTAGATTTGCTTCGGTCTATAAGAATTTTGAAAAGGCCGATGATTTTCAAAAGTTTATTAAGCAGATTGTGAAGTGAGTTTAAAGTTATCTAAAAGTCGGGTGTGTATTTTAGCGATAATTTGTTGTAAGATGCGTTTAAAATTCATTATTAAATTAATACAATGACCAAAAGCTCCAACTTTGCTGAAGCTCTTCAATTCTACGCTGACAATGATTTGAATGAGGTGATTTCAGAAAAACCGCAAAATCATTTTTTGCAAAAAGATGTTTTGATTCCTGAAACCAAAAAAGTTGCGGAAAAAATATCTGTTCCGGTGCAGACGGTGGTAAAAACGGTAGCTCAAAATTTTGTAAGACCACAATATTCAACATCAGAGGCAATTTCTACTTTGGCTAAAAAATCTCAAATAAATGTCTCAACAAATCCTCTCGAATCTGAGCTGGATCAAAAATATGTTTCGCTCAACGATATTGTAGCGCGGGCAAAAAAAGTGGCAGCAGCAGCACAAAGTCTGGATGAGTTGCGTAAGGCGGTAGAAAATTTTGACGGCTGTAATTTAAAAAAGATGGCAACCAATACCGTTTTTTCTGATGGTAGTTCCAACTCAAAAATAATGGTAATCGGCGAAGCTCCCGGTAATCACGAGGATTTGCAGGGCATTCCTTTTTGTGGAGATTCAGGAAAGGTTTTGGATGATATGTTTCGCGCCATTAACATGACGCGCAAAGAAAATTTTTACATTACCAATGTGATCTTCTGGCGACCTCCGGGGAATCGTCGTCCGACCGATGAAGAATTGGCTATTTGCCGACCTTTTGTGGAGCGTCACATTCAGCTTTTGAATCCGGAAGTTTTGGTTCTGGTGGGAGCAACGTCAATGACTGCAGTATTAGGTATTCACGAGCCAATCGGAAAAATCCGTGGTGAGTTTATGGATTTTGCTCCGAAGTTTTTATCGCGTAAAATTAAAACTTTTACGATTTTTCATCCGTCTTATTTGATGCGTCAACCGGCAAAAAAGAAGGTGGCATGGCAAGATATGTTGGCTTTGGAGGGTTTTCTAAAAAATGTCTAAACATCAAATTGCGGCTATCTCTCAGGCTCTATATAAAGTGGCTGCGCAGAAATATAGAATAAAAAACACTCCCGTAGCAGGGATTCCTTTGCCGTCAACATACTCGCCAGTTCTTAACACAATCATGAGTAACATAGTCGATTTTGACGCGATTACTGAAGGATCGAACAATTTAGCAAATAGCGACAAGGCAAGTAATGAAGATGCTGGTAAAGTTGTGCAATTTTCTGATGGTTTAGCAAGTAAAAATCAACTTGACGCTGATGGAATAAGGGATACCCAAGTTTTTATTAGTCCCGGTCTTGAGGGTGGTAGTAGCGCCAAGAAACTGCACAATACTTATAAGGAGTTTAAGAGACTTTTTCCCAAGGCGAATTGCGCGATTTACTCACCTTTAGATGATGCGAATAATTCTGCACGCCGTTATTTTAAGGGTATGGAATATTATATAAATGAAGGAGTTATTAACGCTCCAGAGTCACTGAATTTTCTTAATAACGTAATTTTGCCAAAAATTCTGGATCAGAATGATAATCTGTTAAAGCCGGAAAAGTGCGGTAAAATAACATTGGCTAATTTTAGTATCGGATGTCGTGAAGAACGCTCTCACGTAAGGTATTTTGCCAATTACTTAAGGCATAAAGATGTCGAAGAGGATGATGTAAAAAAATATTTGGATTTGATCGCGGTTCTAAATGTTGCTAGTCCGATTAATTGGAGCGGGGGAGCTTTTGATTCTGCAACTTCGGTAAATCTGGTTTCGCTAACTGACATGGGTAATAAAAAGCCCGTAGATTTTTTTAAAGCTATTTACTGTAACGAAAGGTTATTTGAGTCAAAAGTCTCAAGATTTTTCCGCCTATCTTCTCCTGAATTTCTTTTGGTTGCGGGTCCTGGTATTATTCCTAACGGAGGAATCAATGAATCAGGTTCTTTTGTTCCTAATCCTTCAGGTCATAATTTGCATCAATATGTCAATGGTATTCTTGGGAATCAGGATTTGTTAGGAATTGTTGATCAATTTAATGATTTTGCAGATCCGGCGGTTCCCTCGGTAGATTCCAGCGCGAAGCTAAAAAAATCACTTAAGCAAGAGTTTGACAGATCAAAGGCTCAGAAATATTTGGATAACGCTGCGGAAGTTTCTGAAAGAGGTTTAGAAGCTCTGATCGAGACTTTGCATAGCTATGTGTTGCAAGAGGAAGAGGCTCTTAAGATGGCAATGAAAAAATCATCGAATCAGCAAAGCGAAGAGAAGCCGCCTTGTGGTAGTTTTGATGATCCCTCAACTACAGTTAGGCCTATGGACCAAAGTAAGGTTACAGGTGAAAATCAACATGGAGTAGGCCAATCATGATTAAAAGGTCGGGAGTTTTTGTTGGTTTAAATATAAAAAAAGCAAAAGACCTGAATACGATAATTGCCTTGTTGGCGTTAATTTTTGTAATTTTCTCCACAATAGTTTTTGCTAATAGTTATTCAAATTTTAAGTCAGAAGTAGCTGCCGAAGTTCGAGAACAGAACGAACGCATTAAAAGAAGATTCTCTGACTCGGTACTTTATACCAAGCATATCATGAGCTATATTGGCTACCAAATAGCGATGGAAGGTGCTGATAAAGATTATGAATTTATTAATAGATTATTGCTGAGCTATCGTCGCTCAGATGACCAAGTGATGGCATGGAGTACTTTTTCATGGGTAAATAAAAACCGCAATCTGGTGGTTTCAAGTAATCTTGGTGTTATGAAAGAATTGGTGGATATGTCATCGCGTGATTACATTCCCTTCACCGTTCAATATCCGAAAAATATGTTTATGGGTCGGCCAGTTTACGGAATAGTTAGTAGATTATGGTCGATTCCTGTCGGTTACGGGGTTATAGATCAGCGTAATAATTATCTTGGGACGGTGATCTCGGGAATTGTAATATCCGGCTTAAAGTCGCAGATCGAGGATTCGATTACTAATCGCAATATTTCCTTTGCCATCATCGACGCTAAAGGTGAGGTTGTAACTCAGTCAGACAATCTTAATGAAGAAGATAATCAGGATTTCTTTCGTATATTTTTACGAAAAGTTGCGGCCAAAGTCGGTGAAAAAAACTTTTCATATAGAGGTGGTTATTATCAAAAATTTGACGAATATCCTTACGGTATTGTGACGACTTA
>CANGQE010000003.1 GCA_947455845.1 Rickettsiales bacterium | reverse complement strand
TGAAGGTGGTAAAAGAGATCGCTAACCAGAATTTTTCGTTTAACATTTTTTACAATGATTCTTTGTTGAGAAGTTTTTCGGTAATTTTTTGAACTAAATCTTTAACCGCTAGTTCGCTTTGTGTGTGAGATTTTTCAACAAAATCTCTTAATTCTTGACGTGATTTTTGGGTGATTTGGTCGAATTTTTCTTTCAATTCTTCAATCATTTTTTCTCTTTGTTTCGCCGCTTCTTTCGAAACTTCTTCAAGCTTAAGTTGATATTGCTTGGTAGCGTCTTTTCTAAGAATATCGGTTTTGATTTGGATTTTATTAATCTCATTATCAAGATTGTCTGCAGCTGAAAGATCAGCGTCAATTACGGCTTTTCTATCTTTTAGAATGGCATGAATTCTTGGTAAAATTATTTTGCTTACGAAAAAATAAAGAATCGCAAAACAAATAGTGAACCAGAAAATCTGTGAACTGTATGTTGTTAAATCTAACTGAGGCATTTTTTAGAAAATTTGACGCAAGGGCGATTTTGCAATCGCCCCCACATTTTTGATTTACGAGAACATGATAAGGAACGCCAAAAGTACGGCGAAGATTCCCATTGCTTCGGCAAGACCGGCAGCGATGTAAATGTATTTTTCAAGTTTTGGTGCAGCAGATGGGTTTCTAGCGATACTGTTGAAAAAGGCACCAAAGATGTTACCAATTGCAAGAGCAGCACCAGCCATGCCTAGAGAGCATAGACCAACACCGATATATTTAAAAGCTTCATAATTGCTTGTTACGCTTGTTACTACTTCTTCCATGTTTTACCTGTTTATTAATGTTAATATTAGACACTGTTAGCTAGTTAATTTTATTTTAGATTTTGGTATATTTTGAGCGCTTTTTTGGTAAAATAGAACTAAATATAAAATAAAATTAACTAGCTAACAGTGTCTTATCTACTAAAACCCCATTGGTCGGGAATTTATTTGGCCGCAGATTAGAACCAAATTCTTTATTATTTGGTACCTCATCCCCCTCGTTGTCACCCCCGTCGTGAAGACGGGGTGACAACGAGAGAGAGGTAAGTCCAACCTAAAATACTAATGCTCTCTAGTCGCCTCACCTAAGTAAGCGCAAACCAAAATTGCAAAAATGTAAGCTTGTAATACGGCAACGAAAAGTTCGAAGCCAGTCATGATGATGCTAAATACGAAAGGTAGAGTTCCAAAAATCACTCCAAGAGAAATAATAAATCCGGCAACAACTTTAAGCAGAACGTGACCCGCTACCATGTTGGCAAAAAGACGAACTGACAATGTGATTGGGCGAATTAGAAATGAGAAAAGCTCAATTGCAAAAATTACAGGAGCCATCCAAAGCGGCACACCGCTTGGTAAGAACATGTGCAAGAATCCAAGAACTCCATTTCTGGCAATGGCAAAGATAGTAATGG
Source organism: Rickettsiales bacterium (assembly GCA_947455845.1). Classification (GTDB taxonomy): domain Bacteria; phylum Pseudomonadota; class Alphaproteobacteria; order Rickettsiales; family UBA1997; genus UBA2645. Next base: position 18,643 of record CANGQE010000003.1, on the reverse strand, counting down.
TGACAAAAGAAATTGCCGCTAATGAAAGCGTGACAGCAATTTGGCTGGTAGAGGTGAAGCTGTAAGGCGTTAGACCCAACAAGTTGGAAAGTAAAATGAAAGTAAACAAACTAAAAACTAGCGGGAAAAATTTAGTTCCTTCATCACCGATTGTACCCTTAACAATGTCGAAAACGAAGTTGTAAATTGATTCAGCAATCACTTGTAATCTTGAAGGCACTAGTGACTTTTTTCTGGTGGCAAAAAGCATGAAAAAAATTGTCAACGTAGTTGCAATCACCATGTAAAGCGCCGAGTTAGTAAAGCTGATATCAAAATTTCCGATATGCAAATCAGCAATTTTATGCACTTCAAATTGCGCCAAAGGATTATGCTTTTCAGGAGAATGTTCGGACATTTGAGAATATGTTGGATTTTTTAAAAAAGGTTTGTGATTTTGGTGTTATACCGTTTAGTAGAAGCTTGATTCCACTTGAATCACCGCGCCCTAAAAAAGAAGCGGGCAAAATATTTTTTAGCCTCAAAAAGTCAAGTTATGAAATTCATAAAATATTTTTTAATAACCATCGCCGCCACTTCAATTTTTGCCGGTGAAGTTTTAGCGCAGGAATTACAAGCCAAATTTCAAGATTGGAATGTTTTTAAAAATGAAAGAGGCGACCAAATTGTTTGCTACACTGCTTCAATTCCAATCAAGCGCGAAGGCAATTACGACAAAAGAGGTGAGCCCTTTTTCTTAGTAACTAATATTGAAAATCATGCTGATGAAATTAGCTCTTCTTCGGGCTTTAATTACAATAAAAAATCTGACGTCGAAATTTCTTTCGGATCAAAGAAATTCTACCTTTTTCCTTACAAAGCCATGGCTTGGGCTAATGATAAAAATGACGATATCGATATTATTAAAGAGATGCAAAAACATGAGGATATGGTGGTAACAGGCATCGCCCGTGATGGCAAAATTGCCACCGACACTTATTCGCTGATCGGATTTGGTCAGGCTTACGCAAAAATGAAGCAAACTTGTAAGGATTTGAGATGAGCTCGCACGCATTAATCAACGGAATCGAAAACTCTTTACCTCTTTTGGCAGGGATTTTCATCGCGGTTTTCTTGTTGATTGTTTTGACTCGAATTCTGCTACCATTCTTTCTAAATCGCGCTTATCAACATTACCAAAATCTAAAAAAAGTCAGCAAAGAAAAATTATTTCCCGACAAAAAGAAATTTCTTAAAGAAGAGGAAGAGTTGATGAAAATAAAGGCCGGATTGCCTCGCGCTCACTCTGAAGTCAAAGCCGAACTGCAAGCACTGAAGGGTCAGCAAAATCAAACTCAGGGTTACGAAGTAATGATGTCGGAAGAACAAGAGTTAGATAGGGAGGAAATGGGCAAAGTTACTATTGTTGATATTGTCAAACCTGTCGGATTTTGGACTTCAATGATTTTGGGTCAGAAACTAACTTACTTAATTCAATCAGCTCAAGTTTTGAATAAACGCGGTGATAAAGGCTTTTGGGCGAGTATGATCGAGGCCAAAGAACGTGAAGCCGGCAGAGAACATGGTCGCAGTCGTTAAGTTACATCGAGAGAGAATCCTTTAATTTTTTAAAATCAAACAATGCAACCCGAATTCATTAAAGAAATTTTAGATAAAAATTCAGATCGAATATTATCTAAAATTCCTGAGGCGGAAGTTGAAGTGGTGAAAGTTGCTATCACTGCTCTCGTCAATGAGATTGAGGATTCGCAAGATCCAAAAATAAAACAGAATCTACTTAATTTAAAATTTGGCCCCTCTCAAAATAGCATTCTCCACCTTGCTGCTAAATTTGGACATGAGTTGCAAACAGCTCGGATTTTAAGAGTTGCCGCTGATGAAAAAAATTACATCAATATCCAAAATCACAATCTTTTTACCCCTCTACATTTTGCAGCGCAAAATGGTCATCTTGCCCTAGTTCAAACTCTGATTTCTGAGGGGGCTGATAAAAATCCCCAAGCTTCTGCAGAATATCGTAAATGGATTCCAATTCACTACGCCGCTCAATATGGACATGTAGAAGTAGTTAAAGCTTTAATAAAGGCCGGCGTTGACAAGGAAATAAAAACATCTTTTGGACTAACTCCCTTATTAGTTGGAGCTGAGTTTGGTCGCTTGGAAGTTGTGAAATTTATGCTATCAATCGGTGCTGATAAAAATGTTCAAACCATTGCCGATAATCACAAAATGACTGCATTGCATTACACCATTATCGGTAACTACAAGGAAGTAGCTCTAGAGCTTTTAAACGCCAAAGCTGAAAAAGATTTGGAAACAACCTTCGGCCTTACCCCTATTGAGTTTGCTGCAAGAAGCAATTCTGTTGATCTAGTTAAAATCTTATTATCTTGGGGTGCTGATAAATGGGATTCAGCCTTAGAAATTGCTCAAGAAAATAAAAGCTTAGAGGCCGCAGAACAAATCAAAAAATATCAGGAAATTAGGAATAACTTTTTTAATTCAAAATTTCTGCAAGATGGCTTTTCAGACTTAGTAAAAATCATTAAGCAATTCACCAAGGATAATTTAGATGAGATGAAAATTACTTTGTCGGATGGGGTAACATTTAATGCTTACGGCATTTTATCATTAAAGCATCAGGTTGGAATTTTTAGAAAAACATCTCAAACACTTACAGAATTTTTAACTTCTAAGGAAGAAACTGATCTAAATCGCGCACTTATTAATTTAAAGGTTTTGATTGGAAAATAGGTTGAGAAACTTATCTTCAATTCCCACTTCAATTTCAGATAATATTTTACAAATTTATGAAAAAATTTCTCTTAATCGCATCACTTTTAGCTACAATCTCCTGCACTCATCAAAATCAAAGCATCAAACTCGATCTTTCTTTCGATGAAAAGAAATCAAATATCGGCAAAGGTTCATCCCTAGATGTTGTAGTATTTGATGACAGGGCAAATAGAGAAATTATCGGTAAGAAAGTTTTCGGAGATGAAAAAATCACCATTTCACCTGAGCAAAATTTAGCTCTATTATTAGAACAAAAAATTAAAGATAATTTAAGCCGCAAAGGCTTTGTTCAAGGCGGAGATAAAATCGTTGAGATTCATATTGAGTCTTTAGAATATCTAGCTCGACGCCGCTTCTTCATTGGAACTTCAAAAGCCAATGGCGAGCTTAAAGTAATCGTCTCAAACGTTAAAAGTGGCGAAAGATTTACTAAGAATTTTACCCTTGCCGTTAAGAACAAACATTTCATCGTCCCCCTCGCCTCAACTGACGCCAATACAATTAACGAACTTTTACAAGAGTTGGTACAGGATATTTTGAATGATAAAGCGGTTTTGAAGAATTTAGCGAATTAGGAAAAAATAGTTTGCGGCAAGCCCTCTTTGAAAAAGAGGGTGGATGATCGCGTAGCGATCAGACGGGTGATTTGCCCACCACTTGCTCATTTTAAATCACCCTTCCGCCGCTAATCGCGGCTCCCTCCCTCTTTTTCAAAGAGGGCTTTCCGTAAATGTTAGCGGAGAATGCTAAATATAGCCATTTAAGGCCGCCCTTAAATGGCGTAATAACTATCCCCCCAAATTGCTTTCAGCAATTTACCCACAATAAAAAAGCTCCTCTTGGTTTTCCAAGAGGAGCCTTTTATTTAGAGATCAAATTTCTTTGTAACTAATTTTAGTTTTGTGGGGTAACGTTGGCAGCTTCTGGGCCTTTTTTACCTTGAGCAACTTCGAAGGTAACTCTTTGTCCTTCGCGTAGAGTCTTACGACCGCCACCACTCATATTGATGGCACTGTGATGTACGAATACATCTTTTCCACCTTCTTGTTCAATAAATCCGAAACCTTTTTCGTCGTTGAACCATTTAACTGTTCCTGTAACTTGACCTGACATGATAACTCTTATTAATTGTTAAAGTAAATTTGGGTTTGTGAGTGCGTGATTCACAGTCTGTTAGACCGATCCAATTATGAAGTGCTTATTTTTATAATCTCCTAGTTTTTTCAAATATCTTAAAATTTATTAAACTGCTTCATTATTAGAACTTTGAGCATTTCAATAAATCATATTTGCCACGGCAATAAAGCAGCGGATTTTTGTCATTGATTTTACCAAAATCTAAAATTTTACCAATGATGATGTGATGGTCACCGGCCTTGATTACGCGATGCTTCTCACACTCAAAAAATCCTAAAGAATTTTGAAAAATCGGATTACCGAACTTGCCAAAAAAATAGGGCTCAATTCCCCATTTTTTGGAATTTCTCGGCGCAGCAAACCCGCTAGCCAGATCTCTTTGCTCTTCGCTTAAAATGTTCAAAGAGAAATAACGGTTCTTTTTAAAAAGACTTAGATTGGATGATTTATCATCAACGCAAAATAAAATCAGCGGTGGATTTAAGGATACTGAAGAAAATGAATTTACCGTCATTCCGAAAAATTCGTCAGTAAAAACTGTCTTTAATTTTTGCAGCAAATTTTTACCCAAAGCTGTTTCGTTGAAAATTTTTTTATCAAAAATTTTGCTATCCAGAATTTTTTCTACCGAGATATTTTCAGCGAGGAAATTTTTCTTACGGGCACAGGCAATGACAATGCCGGTGGTAAATAGTCCGAGGCAATCACGTAATTTTCTTTGATCCATATTTTATAAAATTATTAGTTAACAATTATCAATTAACATTCGTTATTAAGTCGCCACCAACTGTTAATTGATAATTGTTAACTGATAACTTTCTCATACCCTAAAAAAGCGTCATATCCTTAAAAGAAGAGATCAGGAAGAATGCCATTACCACGACACCTAAAACCATCCATAGTGAATAATTATAAATGTAACCGGTTTGAATTTTACTGACTCTACCTGCCATCATTTTACAAAAAGCAGCAGCACCATTTGGAATGCCATCAACCACTTTCATATCGATAATTTTCCACAAATAATCACCCAACTTTTTAGTTGGCTTAACTAAAGCAGCTTCGTAAATTTCATCAAAATACCATTTGTTAAGTGACAGCTTGTATAGTGGCTTGAAAGTGTTAGCCAATCTTTGTGGCCAGTCGGTTTTAACTAAGTAAAAAATGTAGGCCAAGGCAATTGCAATCACACCGACAATCATCGGAGAAAGTTTTACTAAAAGTGGAGCGTGGTGAATTTCTTCAAATAACTCGGCTTTTCCTTCGCCCATAAAAATAACGCCGTCAAAAAAGTTTCCTTCCGCTGAAACCATGTGGAAAATGTTAGCACCGAAAATACCGGCTAAAATTGAACCAATCGCTAAGACAAAAAGTGGAATCAACATTGAAAGAGGTGATTCGTGAGCGTGATCAAAAGTGTGGTGATCAGCCCGAGTCTTGCCGTGGAAGGTTAAGAATAACAAACGCCAAGAATAAAAGGCGGTTAGAAATGCCGCGGTAATTCCCATCCCGTAAGCAAATTTTCCTAGAGATGAATGCGACATGAAAGCTGCTTCTAGAATTACATCTTTAGAGTAGAATCCTGCAAATGGCGGGAAACCGGCTAGTGCCAAAGAACCAATCCACATCATGGCATAGGTGAACGGAATTTTTTTCCAGATGCCGCCCATTTTTTGAATATTTTGCTCGTGATGCATAGCGTGAATTACGCTACCTGCGCCCAAGAATAATAAGGCTTTGAAAAAGGCGTGAGTTGCCAAGTGGAAGATTGCTGCTGAATAAGCCGAAACGCCACAAGCAAAAAACATGTAACCTAATTGTGAGCAAGTTGAGTAGGCGATGATTTTTTTAATGTCATTTTGAGTTAGTGCGATTGTAGCGGCAAATAGCGCGGTTGTGGCACCCACAACAGTCACCATCAATAAGGCGGTTTCGGAAAATTCAAAAAGTGGAGAACAACGTGCGACTAAGAATACACCGGCGGTAACCATTGTAGCAGCGTGAATCAAGGCTGAAACCGGAGTTGGACCTTCCATCGCATCCGCCAGCCAAACGTGAAGTCCGATCTGGGCCGACTTACCCATGGCGCCAATGAATAGTAAAATACAAATGGCGTCGATTGAACGAAACTCTGTTCCGAAAAGAGCGAATTTATCGTTTAAATGATTTCCAACTTCGGCAAAAACCGGAGCATATTCAACTGTACCGAAGGTGATGTAGATTAAAGCAATCGCAATGATTAAACCAAAATCACCAACTCGGTTAGCCACGAAAGCCTTAATCGCCGCATTATTAGCTGACTGTTTTTTAAACCAGAATCCGATCAATAAATAAGAGGCAACACCAACACCTTCCCAACCAACAAATAGTTGTAGAAAGTTATCCGCCGTAACCAACACCAACATGAAAAAAGTGAAGAGCGATAGGTAAGACATGAAGCGCGCAATCGACTTATCTTCATGCATGTAGCCCGTTGAGTAAATGTGAACTAAACTGGAAACTACAGTGACCACAACCAACATGATGGCAGTTAGAGCATCAAGCTTCAAAGACCAATTAGCTGAAAAACTTCCTGAAGAAATCCAGCTAATTAAAGTTACAACTTCATTAGTTTTATTTTTGTCAACATCGAGGAAAATTATTACGGCGCAGACTGCTGAAATTACTAGCAAGGCACTCGAAAAGACTTGGGCAAATTTGTCAGAAAAACTTTTAGGCGCGACGCGCGAAAAAAATCCGGAAAATAAAAAACCAAAAAGCGGCAAGAAAACTGTAAGCTTGAGAAGCATTGGAATTTGGGAAAAATTTAGAAGAAATGAACTTTCGCGCAATTTAGAAAGAGAATTAACAATTATCAATTATCAATTAACAGTTGGGTAGTTTATCATTACCTATCAACAGCTGTGAGCTGATAATTGCTAAAGATCTTTCCCAGATGCGGGTCGGGGTTGGTATCAAACCTAAAACATGGGCTTTGATGCAAACATGTGGACGGAGTTACAAACTCCGTCCAGCGCGGGTTCAATTTTTAGAGGTGCCCTGTTAACTGTTAATTGATAATTGTTAACTATCTCGACTCCGCTCGACCAACGAGTGGGTTTCTACCAAAGACCCGTCGAACCAATACGAGTATCTCCCCTTCCATTAAGCCTCCAAACACTGCCAATACTATGTGCCTGAGGATCCCATCGCGTTGCACCCGGAAGTGATGGGTTCATGTTGGCCGATTGAAGACTACCTAAAACCATCTGACGGCAGAAATAATGCGAGCCCCAGAAAATTGAGTTGTAATCACTAAAATTTTTCTTCACTTCGATTGGGTCATTCCAATTAACTTTTCTAAGCTCTTTTTTGTAACGCTCTCTGATTAGAGGAATATCAGGGTTTGCTGAAGTAATATCAGGGTCACGATTCCAAGTGTAAAAACTTTGATAAATAGCTCCGCCAAATTGCGTTCCTAAGCCAGATTCACAACCGTGAATCCATCCCAGCTCAAATCCCGGAGTGCCACCTTTGGGCATTTTTTTAAAAGTCATGTATCCTTGCGGCTTGTACCAGTTAGGTACGCAAGAATCTAAGAAAAGAATCGAAGAGATTAGAAAAAAAGTTTTAAATATTTTCATTTTACTGCCCAAATAACTGACCTGATGAACCACCACCCCAAAGCGGGTTAGAAAAAGCACTGGTTGAACCGTCAGTGCCGTAATTAATAACTCCAAATACAGTACTATTAACATCGCCCCCCATCTTACCACCAAAAACACTATCACCTTCATTATCAAATAATCCACCCCACTGTTTGTTAATATTGCCGGCACTCATATCAAAAGTACTCTTACCCTGACCATGAGGCATCAGATAACGATCGAAAGAAGCTACAGGGTTGGGACCAATAATGTTTTGGAAACACCATGATTGGCCTCTACTGTGACCAAAACGATATTCCGGATTGCCGATCATTTTTGGATCAAACTGATAGTCATTCAAAGTCCTAAATAATGTACTGCCCCGAGCATAAAGGATAGAAGAACAGCCATCTTTATAGCCTTTTTTAAAGGCAGTAGTGCCTTCCGGAATTTTGTAACTCAATCCCGAAAAATAAGGAGTCCCCGCACCCGAAAACCAGCTACATCCTGTAAATTGGGTTAATAAAGTCAGCACTAAAATCCTAAGGAAAATCCTCATATATTAAATGTAACCCCCAAAGGTAGCACCCCAAATTTTACCACTACCTTGCTTAATGTGATCGTAACGATAACAATACCAGAAAGAGTTACCCCAAGCAGTTTTATAATCTGATGAGCTCGACATTTTATAACCATCCACCGCATTATTACGGTAAAACATTTTGTAAAAAGTATTACTACCAGCCGACATACCAACTTCACAACCGTCAGCCCAACCCTGCTTAAATTCTGGAGAGGCATCATCATCTATTTCAACTTTATTACTCGGCCTTTCAGGCAGCATATCACCAATCGCTTTAGCGCATGAAATTGAGCAGCAAAGCATTAGTGCGATAAATAAATTTTTAAGAATTTTAATCATTCTAATGGCCCCACTTGCATTGAATTCATAGTTGTAAAAGTACTGGCATGAACTGTACAGGCAAACCAACCCTGCCCCCAACCCGTTTGAAAAACGGGATCATGTTGATAAATACCGTTACCAAGCTCTGGCCCCTTCCCTTCACCGTAAACCCAAGTATTAGCAAATCCAGCAGTTGCCTTAGCTGCCAAACCACTTTTACAACCACCATACCACCCCGCTTTATATTCTGCAGGCCCGTCTGGAACGGCTAAGCTTAGCGTGATTGGCTGGTTAAAACCAAAATTATCTGGAACGCGACAAGAGCTTACAAGAGCGAGTAAGGTTAGGATTAAGAAAAATTTAAATTTATTAAACATAATTTATACAACGTCCCAATCTAAAATATAAGTGCATTGCTCATACCCATCCCACCAACCGGTGTTATAGTCAGCACTTTTTTGTAAACGTTTAAAATCAAATTTTGGTGACAAATCACTGAGCAAACCTTTAGAAACCGCATCCCACGCTGTTACACAGCCATCTCTAAATCCTTTACCATATTCAGTCTCGGCCGATGGGAAATTTCTAATGCCACTAAGCGGACGAGGCTTCATCCCCCAATTCCAACTTTTCGGCATGCTCTCTCCGGTAACGTTACTGCAAGCGCTAAGTAGAATTATAATTGCAAGTGGGAGAAATTTTTTTAGCACGCTGTTGTTGAAATTTAGGGCAATTATCAATTAACAATTAACAGTTGGTAGATGAACAACAAATGTTAATTGATAATTGTTAACTGCCATTAACAATGGATTTTCTGTAAAATCTTCCCCATCTCACCGCTCAAAAAAGCAAATGAAAATTCTTTTTCCAGCTTTAAAAAAGCCTTACTTGTGAATGATTCATAAATTTTTGGATTGTCCAGAATTTTTTCAATTTTTTTAGCCAGATCAATAGAATTTTCATTTGCGAATAATAACCCATCTTCACCATCTTTAATTAAAAATTTACCTCCGTCACTATCTGAAGAAATTACCAAAGTCGAAAATAGGAAACCTTCCAGAATCACTATTCCAAAAGGCTCTTCGCGTGAAGGCACACAAAAAATATCAACATCCTCAAAGAATTTTTTCTTATCTACAACCGTTCCAACAAACTGGCATTTATCTGAAATATTGGCGGCTTGAGCAAGTTCTTTGATTGTATTCCAGTCATAACTTCCCGGCACTTCAAAACCACCTATTTTCACTCGAAACTCACGACCATTTTTTGCCAAAACTTCACAAGCCTTAATCAAAATATCAAAACCTTTGCGCGGTTCAATTCGTCCATAAATTCCAATGACGGGCACTTTTTTTAGTTTTTTTGCCTGATGTTTCTGATCAATCTTTATTACATTTGGTAAGATTAAAGACTTATTCTGATCAAAACCTGCCGCCACCACTAAATCAGAAATTTGCTGATTAATACTCACTATATAATCACAACTTAAAGAGCTTTTAAAACTAATACCGTGATTCACCGCCACCGACTTCGCACAAGTATAAAATCTTAAAATCCTCATCCATTTCATCAAACGATTAGAGTGGCAAAAAACCACGTCCGGCCTAAAAATAAGCAAGATGAAGCACAATCTCAAACAATCAGAAATCTGATTTAAGTTTTTAAGTTTATAAATTTTTTTAACGCCGGAAATTTCATATTTATCACAACCATTATCCGAAATTAGCAAAGCAACTTCGTGACCATCAGCCACTAAAATTTCAGCATAATTACGAAAAACCTGATCAACCCCGCCAATGCCTTGCGCGTGAATTGCGTTTAAAATTTTCATGTGCAAAAGTTGTTTTTCGTTTTTTTAAAGGAATTTTATTCGCAAAACAAAATGCAAAACATCTTCACAACAATCAATTACCAATATCCCAAGCCGGAAAATTTTGATGAAAATAATCCTGAATTTGATATTTTTAAAAACGTTCCCATTGAGCCCTGCACCGCTTCTGAAGTTAAGATTTTAAAGAATGTCCGCATCAGCACCAACTCAGTTATTTTCAACTATTTCAACATAGTCAAAGAAAGCTGCATCGGCGCAAATTACAAAAAATACAGCCAAGGTTTTCGCTTCTATCTAAAATTCATTTTCCCCAAATTTAATTTTAGCAAAAAAAGATTTTTACTAATCACTGACGAATGGACCAGTAACTACTATCACTGGCATATTTTTGCCCTTAAGAAACTTTTGGTTCTAAAAGAAAAAGGCCTGATCGAAAATTCTCTAATTCTGCTACCAAAAAAATATCAGCGCTACAAATTCGCCATTCCATCACTTGAAAAGTTTGGCATTAAAAAAAATCAAATCGTTTTTCTACCCCGTAAATCAAATATTAAAGTTTCTGAATTACCTCTGATTACCTCATCACAGCAACATCCAGCAGCCTTTCGCGAAACCAGAAAAGTTCTTACTCAAACTATCAAAGAAACTGAATTTAATTTTGGCGAAAAAATTTATATTTCCCGCGAAGGCCAAGTTTTGCGCTTCGTTGAAAATGAAAGAGAAGTAGTAGCTTTGCTTGAAAAATACGGTTTCAAAAAACTCATCATTGACCAATTTTCTTACGACGATCAAATCGCCATTTGCGCTAAGATTAAATATCTGGTAAGCCCTCACGGAGCCGGACTTACTAACCTTTTATTCATGCCGGAAAATTCGGCAGTTTTGGAAATGGCGAGTAAGCCTTATCCTTTTAAGCCTATAACCGATTACTACAAATTGTCTTCAATGTTGGGGATAAAATATTTTTACCAAGAATGCGAAATGGGACCAAATAGTCAGCTAATGGATTTTCACCAATCAAGTTTGGTGGTGGATTTGGAGAAGTTGGAGAGGAATTTAATTCTGATGCTAAACTAATGCTCCATGCGGGTCGGGGTTTGTAACCCCGACTCTATGTTTGTATCAAGCTCCTCACATGGAAAAATTAAAATCCAGAGTTGAGGTTGAAAAATTGGCAAAATAATAAGAATGAGTTTTTGTTTGCTTTGATGCAAACATGTGGACGGGGTTACAAACCCCGTCCAGCGCAAGGGTAAAAAAATAACTATTAAATAAAATGATCTTACAAGACCGCACCCTCATCGAAATTGCCGGAGAAGACCGTAAAAAATTTCTCCAAGGTCTAATCACCAACGATGTCAATAAAGCCACCGCAGAAAACCTGATTTACGCAGTAATGCTAAATGCCCAAGGCCGCTTCCTCTACGACTTTTTCATTTTTGAAAAAGATGAAAAATTAATGCTCGATTGCTTCGCCCCAAGGCGTGATGAAATTTTACAAAAATTAAGTTTTTACAAACTCCGCTCCAAAGTCACACTACAAAAAAATGACGAGCTGCAAGTTTCACAAAATTTTTCCAACGTCGGATTTCCAGATCCCCGCCATCCTAGCCTAGGCCACCGCTCTTACGCAAAAAACGAATCTGCACAATCTGAAGATTCCTACCACCTCGCCCGCATTCTCAATAAAATCCCCGAAAGCGAACATGATTTAACTTACGAAAAATCATTCATCCTAGAATTTGGCTTCGATGAATTAAACGCCATTGATTACAAAAAAGGTTGTTACATCGGACAAGAATTAACCGCACGCACCCATTATTTAGGACAAATTCGCAAAAAAGTTCTCCACATTAAAATCGTAGATTTTAATAAAACAAACAACCTTGTCGATTCGCAAAGAGCCGCCTTTAGAGAATCGACACAATTCAGCTCAAAAAGCGTCAGCTTTTTGAAGGGAGTTGAATTAACTTGCGAAGGAAAATCTGTTGGCATAATTCTGTCGTCATTATTTCATGAGTCAGAACTTCACGCCTTGGCTTTAATCAAGCTTCCTCAAGATCAAGAGTTTTCTGAAATTGCAGAAAAACTAGAGTATGAGGGTCACAAAATTTTCATTGTCAGTTAATGCAAATCTACTTACCAATAGCCGAAATTCCGGTAAATATTATTCTGATTCTGATACTCGGGCTTGCGACGGGCTTCCTTGCCGGCATGTTTGGTATTGGCGGCGGATTTTTAGCGACTCCGCTTTTAATGTTCATCGGCATTCCTCCGGCAATTGCCGTTTCTACTTCTACTAATCAAATCATCGCCTCCTCAGTTTCAGGACTTCTGGCCCATTTACGCAAAGGCAATGTCGATATTAAGATGGGCCTCTTCCTTGTCATCGGCGGCTTCATCGGCTCAACCTTGGGCGTTTCAATTTTTAAAATTTTACAAAAGACCGGCAATATTGATCTGGTTGTCGCTTTAGTTTACGTGCTTTTTCTTGGCTCAATTAGCATCGCTATGTTAGCTGACAGCATCAAAACTTTAATTGAGAAAAAATATGGCGTCACTTGGGAAAAGAGTGAAGGCAACCAGCTGAGCAAGCTTCTAGCAAAAATTGATAGTCTGCCTTGGCAAGTTCATTTTCCTAAATCCAACATCACCACAAGCGTTGCCGCACCAATAATTCTAAGCATCGGCATTGGAATTTTAGTTGCTTTAATGGGAATCGGGGGCGGATTTTTAATGATTCCGGCAATGATTTACATCTTACGCATGCCTTCCTCGATGGTAGTTGGAACTTCACTATTTCAAATCGTTTTCATCGCTAGTAACGCCACTTTTTTACAAGCTGTCACCAACAACACTGTCGATATTGTTCTGGCATTTTTAATGATTATTAGCTCTTCAATCGGGGCTCAAATGGGCACCCGAACCGCATACAAAGTTGATGCCGACAGCATGCGCTCCTTTCTGTCTTTGTTGCTTTTAGGCGTCTGTGTAAAAATGCTTTTCGTATTATTTACCGAACCGCAAAGCCTCTACGTAATCGATATTTTAAAGCACTAAGATGAAAAAACTTTTGCTAATTTTTCTAATATCACTGACCACGCTGGCCGGCGCTCACGCCAACCCGATAATTTCCGGAATTTCTACCAACGAAATTAACATCGACACCAAGTTCCAAGGCGCCAAAATTTTACTTTTCGGCGCTCAGGATGATGCCGGCAGTATTGCCATTGTTGTGCGTGGCCCTAAGAAAAATTTTATCGTTACAAAAAAACAAAAATTACTCGGCATCTGGTACAATGGCGAACGGGTTAAGTTCAAGGAATCTTACGGTTTTTACTCGCTCTTCTCTACTTTCAACGATCAAGAACCAATCGACAAGCTTCTAACCGATTTAGAATTAGGAAAAAACAATCTTAAATTCTCCGCTTTCGGCGGTATTGACGAAAAAAAGAAAGATGATTTTCAAATTCAGTTAATCGATCGTCTTGAGAAAAGTAATCTTTACTCAACCAGTGCTGACCAAATCGATTTCTTAAATGAAACCTTATTCAAGGTGATCTTGGATTTCCCTAAAAACATCACTCGCGGTATTTACACCGTTGAGATTTATCTAATTAACGAAGGTTCGCTTTCGTCATTTCAATCAATTCCAATCTACGTAAACCAAGTAGGAATGAGTGCAAAAATTTTAGATTTTGCTTACCAGAATTCATTTCTTTATGGTCTAATGTCAGTAATCATAGCGCTGGTATTTGGTTGGTTGGCTAACTACTTATTCGCCCGCTTCCTTGGAAAATAATTAAAAATATTAAATTCAATTTATGGCCAAGACCAAAAATAACGAAAAAACCCCAACTATTGTAGTATGTATTGATACTTCAAATGCCTCAGAAGCCTCTTTACGTTACGCCTGCCGCAAAGCTAAAAATAGTGGATTTGCAGTACAAATTTTAGCAGTAATGGAAGCCTCGCACAAAAATTTACTTTTTGGCGCCAAGGCAATAGGCAATGAAAAGAGACAAGAGCTAGAAAAACATTTAGAAAAATTAATCGACAAGGTTTGTAAAGAGACTGGTATCATTCCAAGCGTTTCAATACGCGAAGGCGATATTGTAACTGAAATTGTCCGCGAAATAAAATCCGCTCCAAGCTGTACTATGCTGGTTTTCGGCAAGTCTAATAATTCCCAAAGTGACAATACGGTTTTACCAAAAATTGCTAAAAAGATCGGCAATAAAATTAATGTTCCTGTAACGATTGTTCCAGAAAATTTGAGTACGGAGTTTTTGGAGAACCTCGTTTAAAAATTAAGAAGTGTGAATTAAGAATTACGAATTGTTTTTTCTGGATTTTAGCATCCTACCTCCCTCTTAATTCTTACTTCCTAATTCCTAATTCCTAATTCTTACCCTGCGCTGGACGGGGTTTATAACCCCGTCCACATGTTTGCATCAAAGCAAAACAAAGTGATGATCTTGATACAAACGTAGGGTCGGGGTTACAAACCCCAACCCGCAGTAGGAACCTCGTTTAGGAATTAGGAATTAAGAATTGTTTTTTCTGAATTTTAGCATCCTAACTCCTTATGAGGTTGACTCCCCTACTAATTCTAAATTCTTAATTCTTACTTCTTAATTTCCATGGCCCTATTCCGCTCCGTCTTCACCATCTCATTCTACATCTCCATCTCACGCATCCTCGGCTTCATCCGCGACATTTTAATCGCCCAATATCTCGGCGTCAGTATGCTATCCGATGCATTTTTTGCTGCTTTCCGTTTGCCCAATTTTTTCCGCCGCATCTTTGCCGAAGGAGCCTTTAACTCAGCTTTCGTCCCCATCTTCATTGAGAAATTACAAAATAAAAAAACCGACCAAGATGAATTGCTTTTTGTCAGAAATATTTTCTCTTTCCTCTTCTACGCACTGTTAATCTTCACCATCATCTTCCAAATTTTCATGCCCTTCTTCATGAAAGTTTTATTTCCGGGATTCTTTACCGACCCCGAAAAATCAAGCATGCTCATCAGCCTTTCGCGCATCACAATCTTTTACCTAATCTTCATTTCGCTAGTTTCGCTTTGCTCAGGAATTTTAAACTCACTCGGCAAATTTGCCGTTCCCGCCTCGGCTCCGATCGTCCTAAATATCACCTTAATTTCTTCGGTTTTTGTTTTTGGTAACATCACTCCCAACTACGCTTACGCACTTTCTTGGGGTGTATTCGTCGCCGGTATTTTGCAATTTTTATGGCTTTTCATTTTCACAGTTAAATCAGGATTTTTACTTTACCCGAAAATGCCGAAATTCAACACCGACATGAAAAAGTTTTTCCGCAAACTAATTCCCGGCGTCATCGGTGCCAACGTAATGCAGATTAACCTGCTAATCGATTCCATCTTTGCCAGCATGATTGCGGGCGCGGTTTCTTACCTTTACTACGCCGACCGCATCAACCAACTACCTCTGGCCATGATTGGCATTGCCATCGGCATCGCCCTACTTCCCGCCCTTTCACGCAAAATAAAATCAGGCGAACATGCCGGCGCTATCAAGCTCCAAAATATAGCTCTCGAAGTTGGATTAATTCTGGTAATCCCTGCCACTCTTGCTTTAACCGTATTGGCCTACCCGATTATTTCTTCACTTTTTGAACGCGGAAAATTCACCGCTGACGAAAGTATTTTCGTTTCAAGAGCCCTAATGTTTTACTCTTTCGGACTACCTTCTTACGTTTTAGTAAAAGTAATGGAGCCAGCATTTTTCTCGCGCGGCGATACTAAAACCCCCATGAAAATTGCCTTTGCCTGCCTAATCAATAATGCAGCTTTCAACGTGGTTTTTTACCTGCTTGGCTTTGGTTACGTTGGCATTGTAGTTGCTTCAGTTTTTTCAACTTACCTTAATCTCACCTTACTCATCACCACCCTGATTCGCAAAAAACATTTTCATTTCGAAAAAGATTTCGCCAAAAAAATGATTTTAATTTTGATTCCATCATTAGTGATGGCACTTACTCTCTTTGCCTTGCGCCAACACTTTCAGCAAAGTGACTATTTGGGCAGAATCACCGAGTTAACCTTAATGGTTTCAATCGGATTACTAGTTTACGGCCTTTCCGCTTACTTCTCCGGAAGTTTGAATATTTTACTTAAATCAAGCCTTTTAAAGAGAAAAAAATATGATTCTTTCACACCAACTACTTAAAGCCGATCAAGCCTCACCCTGCCCTTATTTTAGTGATTGTGGCGGTTGTGATTTTTTAGATTTAAGCGAAGAAACTTACAGAACTCTTAAGAAAAAATCCCTGAGCCACAATTACCAAGATGCCAATTGGATCTGGGTGGGACCCCATTCACGCCGTAGAATAAATCTGCAAATCGGCGGTAAAAATGAGCTCGGTTTTTTTGCTGAAAAATCCAAAAAAATTGTCGAGATTGAAAATTGCTTCACCGCAGAAAAGCCAATTTCTGATTTGATTTTACCACTTAAAAATTTCTTAAAAACTCAAGAGCAAAATCTTTTTACCCAAGTCACCGCAACCTTATTTGACAATGGCTTAGACTTGGTTTTTAACGCTTCTCGCGAATTAAATTTTTCTCAAACCCAAAAACTTTTAGGCCTTGGTAAAGAGAAAAATTTCAATGTTTCTTACCGCGTAAAAAATATTGTCGTACCGATTTTCTTAATCCGCAAAAACCAGCTTTTTTATCCAAATTTTAAAATTGAGTTAGATTCTGAGATCTTCATCCAAGCAACCAGACTAGGCCTTGAGAGCATTGTTAAAATCATTCGTGATTTTTTAAGCGAAAATAAAAAGATCAAAAACATCGCCGATATTTATGCCGGATTTGGCGCTTATTCTTTCGCCATTGTTGATTTAGCCAAATCAATCACCGCCTTTGAAGGTGACAAAAACATGGTTGATTCAATCAATAAAAATGCCGCTGCCAACGATTTTGCCAGCAAAATCAAAGCTGAAGTTGCCGACTTATTTTCTAACCCCGTCAGTAAAAGAGATTTAAAAAATTTCGATTTGGCAATCATCAACCCACCAAGAAACGGCGCTTCGCCACAAGTTTTAGAAATTACCAAATCACCGTTAAAAAATGTAATCTACGTTTCTTGCAACCCCGAAAGTTTTACTCGCGATGCCAAAATTCTAATTGACTCGGGATTTAAAATTACAAATCTCACCGCCCTCGACCAATTCTACTCTACCAAGCATTTAGAGCTGGTGGGAATTTTTCAAAAATAAAACATGCCTAAAAAATCTTTAGAAAAAATCCAAGCCTTAGAGGCCGGATTTGGTAACACTCCCTTAGTTGAAGTTGATTTTTCTTACAAGGGACAGGCCAAAAAAATCTACGCTAAATACGAAGCTTATAATTTTAGCGGCTCGATCAAAGACCGCATCGCCTTGCATATTTTAAAAGATGCTTACGCCAAAGGTGCAATCAAAACGGGTGACACTATTGTTGAAGCAACTAGCGGCAATACCGGAATTGCCTTTGCTGCCTTGGGACGAGCCCTTGGTCACAAAGTTAGAATCTACATGCCCGACTGGCTAAGCAGCGAGCGTTATCAAATCATGGAATCTCTTGGTGTTGAAATCATCCGCATTACCAAAGAACAAGGTGGCTTTGTGCGCTCGATTGAAGAAGCCAGAAAATATGCGGCGACCAACCCTAATACTTATTGTCCTGAGCAATTCACTAACGAAGAAAATATTGAAACCCACCATCTAACCACTGCTACAGAAATTTTTTCTCAGCTCAAAAGTCTCGATTTAAAACCAAACCATTTTGTGGCAGGAGTTGGCACCGGTGGCACTGTGATGGGATTTTTGAAATATTGCAAAAGTCACAAAATCAAATGCAAATGCCATCCGATGGAGCCTTCAAATTCGCCAACTTTGACTACCGGTGGTAAAAAAATCGGCAAGCATCGTATTCAGGGAATTAGTGACGAATTCATTCCCGAAATCGTTGATCTCAAAGCGTTAGATGAAATTGTCAGCGTTGATGATGGGGATGCTATTATCATGGCGCAGAAACTTAATCGTGCCGGACTTTCGGTGGGAATTTCATCGGGTGGGAATTTTATCGCTGCTTTGAAATTGATTGCTGAAGGGCCTGAAAATGAAGTTGCCGTAACAATTTTTTGCGACTCTTCGATGAAATATTTATCGACTGATCTTTGTCGGAAGGAACCCGTTAAGTTAGGGTTTTTGAGCGCGGATGTTGAAATAACGGGGTTTAAATTTATTAAGTAAACTCGTGACGCGGTGGACCCCGCAACAAGTGCGGGGTGACAATGGAGGGAGAATGTACCCTAGTTTGTCACC
>CANGQE010000002.1 GCA_947455845.1 Rickettsiales bacterium | reverse complement strand
AACTCCGAATTGGAGCTTAATTATTGGACAATTGGATATATTTTTTACAGGTAGGCTGAAGTTAGGTTTAGCCTAAAATGGAATTTGACACGGAGTTTGGGACGTTCCTAGTCCCATCCTTTTTACGCTCTTCATATTCTTTGTAAGAAACGGCGTCGGTGTCTGTGTAGCATTTATCATCACCGCTGGTCTTGTCTTTTTCTAAAAAAGAAAAGCGCTTGGGACATGAGAAAGTAATGGGTTCGGCAGAGTTATATTTCTCCAGCGCCTTTTTTATTTCGTCCGATTCTTTCTCTGCATGTTCTCCTTGATGACAAGCCTGTAACCTAAAGTTTCTTACTCGTTCCGAAAGCTTAACACTCACCTTTGTTGATAGCTGATCCAGCGACTCCTTAACATCCCCGATCACCGTGGCGGCGGTATGTTTCTTAACTTTATCATTAATGAACTCATCTTCAACATAACCATGACCAATAGCGATGATGTTGAGATTCTCCGCAGTCTTAAGCTGCATCGAATAATCCCCTAAATCCTTCTCCTTATCTTTCTCAAAGTTAATAGCATGCATATTGCTGCCCAAAAACTTTACAAACACGCTGCGGTCAGTTTTATCCGCATCGGCAATGAGGAATCCGTAATTTTTATTTTTCATGGGGAAAGGGACGGGCTGTTTAAAAAAGAGGTGAAGTTCACATGTGAGTTTTAAAAAAGTTAGTTTATATCAACTGACCAAAACCAACTTCAAGTAAAAATAAAAATGAATTATAGCATACCACAGCTTCCGCTCAATAAAGATTTTGATACGAAGGAAATTCTAAAAAAGCTGACAAAAGCCCACCAAGCTTTGGCAGAACTCAAGGGCGTCGCCGCTATTATTCCTAATCAAAACATCCTACTTAATACCTTGTCGCTTCAAGAAGCAAAAGACAGCTCGGCGATCGAAAATATTATTACCACCGATGATGAGCTTTATAAAAGTGATGCAATGACTCATAGCTTCGCAAGTCTCGCTGCGAAGGAAGTCTACAATTATGCCGCCGCTTTAAAAAATGGATTTGAAGAAATTAAAAAATCTGAATTACTAACCAACAATTGCATCTTGGAAATTCAAGCTCGACTCGAAGAAAATAAAGCGGGTTTTAGAAAACTGCCGGGCACGGCCTTAAAAAATGACAGAACTGGTGAGATAGTGTACATGCCGCCGCAGGATGCTATGCAGATTCAGTCTTTAATGTATAATTTGGAAAAATTTTTAAATGATGATGAGATTTCTGATTTGGACCCACTTATCAAAATGGCAATCATTCACCATCAATTTGAAACCATTCATCCTTTTTATGACGGCAATGGCAGAACAGGAAGAATCATTAATGTTTTATATCTCGTTAAGCAAAAGTTGCTGAACAGCCCGATTCTTTATTTGTCACGTTATATCAACAAAAACAAAAATGACTATTACCGTCTTTTGCAAAAAGTCCGTAATGAAGATGCTTGGGAAGAGTGGGTTTTATTTATGATTGAAGGTGTTGAACAGACTTCGCATCAAACCACCCACTTAATTCAAGGCATGAAAAATCTGATGCAAAATTATAAAGATAAAATGCGTAGCGAATTGCCAAAGATTTACAGCCAAGATTTGATAAATGTAATATTCGGCCACCCTTACACCAAAATAGATTTTGTGATTAGAGAAATTGGCGTGAGCCGCCTAACTGCAACCCGCTATTTAAATGAGTTGGTTCGTATTGGATTGATGCAAAAAGAAAAGAAAGGGCGCGAGAGTTATTACATTAATGTTGAGCTGTTTAAGCTATTTAGCAGCGCCAATTCAGGATAAATTCTATACATATCCTAGAAACATGCATAGAAAACAGACATTTTCTATGCATGTTTCTCAATAATGCATAGAAAGTGTTAATTTGTTAACATGTCGTACAACCCTAGTCGCGCTGTAGCGTAGCGTAAGCGGATGGTGGACTTGAGCGGATTCGAACCGCCGACCTACTGATTAAGAGACCTATTTTATCAAAAAATCACAACTAACCAAAACTCTTGGTAACAATGAAATCAAGGGCTCGCAGTTTTTTTATTGCTGGCAATTATTTCAGTTCTTTGCCAAGAATTGTGACTAAGTTTCCCACCAGTGCCCCACAGAAATTGTCAAAGTCTTGTTGGTGCTGATTTAAATCTTCAACATCTGAAACGCCATTAATCCCAAAACAATTGATCCTAACAAAGTAACAATAGGACCAGATTTTTTGGAAAGTTTTCTGGCTAGATAAAGGCCAGCAATCGTTGATATGAAAGCCCAAGCCCCAATTGAAATGATGTAAGAAGAAATTGGCTTCTCTGCTACGCCCAATCCTATTCCAACTCCAAAGGCATCTAGACTGGTTGCAAAAGAGACGATTAAAACTTTGGTGAAACTGTGAAAATCTAATTTCTCTATTTTTACCTCTTTACTAAGCAAATCACTAATACCTTCGTACGCCATGTGGAGAGCAACTCCTGCAAGCAGTATAAATGCAATCCAATGGTCAATTGATTCCAATTTACTAATCAAGTGAGTTCCTGCCATTGCGCCGATTAAAGCAAACAAGGCTTCCGCCACCCCTGATGAAGCGGCAAATTTAATTGCATCCTTTTTGGAGAATGGTCGAAGTCCCATTGCAACTGCCGCAGAAAAAGAATCTGCGCTTAAAATTAAACCAACGATGATAACTTCAAAACCTAGTGGCATGTGAAAAATTGTTAATTTGTTAATTTGTTTGCCAGTTTCGCGCCAACCCAAGTCTCATCATTAATAAACTTTATCTCCGCTTGCTCAGGGGATTTATTTCGGTTTCTTATTGTTTAGTGCCCCAAGAGTGCCCCACAGAGGTATCTTTTGAGGAGGCTAATTCGTCTGAAGCCTTGCTGGGATTGGTGGACTTGGGCGGATTCGAACCGCCGACCTACTGATTAAGAGTCAGCTGCTCTACCAACTGAGCTACAAGTCCTGAAACATGATGTAAGCGTCAACATAGCCTAAAGAGCTGTGTTTGAAGGCTTTGGGGATGGTGCCGATGATTTGGAAGCCGACCGACTGCCACAACTTAACTGCGGCGAAATTAGTTGAAACAACAAAATTAAATTGAATGGCGCGGTAGCCTAAATTTTTGGCGTTGGCGATGGAGTGGAGGGCAAGTGTTTTACCAACACCTTGGCCGCGTGTCGATTCATCAACTATGTAGCTGGCATTGGCGATGTGAGAGCCGAGGTCTACTTGGTTAGATTTGATTAGGTAAGCGCCGACAATTTTTTGGTCAATTTCAGCGACGAAGGTTTGGGCTTTGGGATCCATCCATTTTGCGCGAGCTTCTTTTTCGGTGGTGTCGTGGCGGTTGACGTAGGTGGTCTCAGAGGCGATTACGGATTTAAAAATGCGCCATATTTCGGGGAAATCGGCATCAGTGGCGAGGCGTATTTGGGTCATTTTCTAAAAATAGAAAGTTGCATTTTTGAAAATCGATATGGCTTGGAGGGTTGATTTTAGAGGGTTGGTGAAAAATAATGAATTGTCGCCCGTCGGGCGACAATTCAAAAAGTTGTAGTTTTGCCCTCGTGACGAGGTGGACCCCGTCGTGAAGACGGGGTGACAATCTTTAGATTGCCCGTAGGAACAATGTTGAGAGTGAGAGTACACACTCCAAGCCCTACAGCCTAATGATCCTTCCAACCAACTCTCTTCAAGAAATATTCGTAAGAATCTTCGAAAGTAAAGGTCTTGTTGTCGTCAAAAATAATTAATTTGTTGGCAATTTCATTCAAGAAACTTTCATCATGCGTCACCGTAATCACTGCGCCTTCAAAGCTTTTAATCGCTTGCAAAAGGGCATCGCAAGATTCCATGTCTAAGTGATTTGTTGGTTCATCCAGTAGAAGTAAATTGGCGCCTTTCAGCAAAATTTTACCCAACATGACGCGACTTTTTTCACCACCTGAAAGTACAGAAATCTTTTTGTTGGCAAGGTCATTGTTAAACATCATGTTACTACACACTTGGCGCACGCGGCTGACGGGTAATCTTTCGTCAACTTTTTGTAACTCTTCGTAAACGGTGCGATTACCATCGAGACGGTCAATGTTCATTTGGCCGAAGTAACCAACTTCAGTTTTACCGTTAATTTTGGTGGTGCCGTTAATGGCCTTCAAGTCTTGAGTAATCAGCTTCAACAAAGTTGATTTACCTTTACCGTTTTTCCCGATGATGCAAATTTTGTCGCCGTCAGCAACTTTGAAAGACAGGTTAGCAATCAGCAAATGTTCAGGATTGTAACCGAAAGTTAAATGCTCAACCTCCACCATGTTTTCCTTGCTGCCGTAAGGAGTGTGGTTAAATTGGAAATCAAGAGTAGCAACATGCGAAAGCTTTTCTTTGACGTCTTGTTTTTCCAACATTTTCACGCGTGATTGTACGCGGCTGGCTTGGCTGGCTTTCGATCCGAAGCGGTCGATCCATTCTTGAGTTTTTTGTCTTTGCTTGTCTTCATTAACGCGGGTTTTTTCGTAAATTTCTTCTTCTTGGGCAATTTTCTCGCGCACACCTTTAGTGTTACCCGGAACTTTTTTAAAGGCATTGCGGTGAATTACGATGGTGTGCGTAATCACGCTGTCCATGAATCCGCGGTCATGCGTAATTAAAATTAATTCGCCTTCCCAATCGAGTAAAAATTCTTTTAACCAGCGAATCGAGTGGATGTCGAGGTAGTTGGTAGGTTCATCTAACAACAACATTTGTGGTTCCATCAAAAGCAATTTAGCCAAGTTTAATTTTACTTGGTAACCGCCGGAGAATTTTTTTGGATCTTTGTAAAGATCGTCGTAAGTAAAGCCCAAGCCGTACAAAATATTTTCACCTTTCCAACCTTCATGGTCGCGTTCTTCCGGTAAAACTGAACAAATTTCTTCTAAAACTGTTTCGTGAGTGAAGTGAATGTGTTGTTCTAAGTGACCGATTCTGTAGCCGCGGGGAATTTCAACAACACCTGAATCAGGCTCTAATTGTTTTAAAATTAATTTCAAAAAAGTGGATTTGCCGCTACCGTTGCGTCCAATCAAGCCAACTCTCTCGCGGCCGTTAATGATGAAACTAGCGTCGCTGAAAACGGTGTTTCCACTGAAAGAAATGGAAAGGTCTTTTACTCTGATCACGTGATTATTCTGTTTAAAATTGTTGGGGGAGAAATGCTTTCTAAAGCATGAAAATTATTTTGCTGTTTTTTTTGTGGGGTAGTTTTCAAACGAGTTCAGGATAAAGCCCTCTTTGAAAAAGAGGGAGGGAGCCGCGTTAGCGGCGGAAGGGTGATTTAAAATGAGCAAGTGACGGGCAAATCACCCGTCTGTCCACCTGCGGTGGTCATCCACCCTCTTTTTCAAAGAGGGCCTCCCTCGCATTGTCACTTTTACTCAGAAACCTCACTCCCCCCGCCCAACACTTTGTACAAATTAATCAAATTCGCCAAATATTGTTTCTGCGCATCAGCTCTCTGCTCTTCCGCTAGTAGCATGTTAATATTCGCATCCAAAAGATCGAGATTGCTGCTGATGCCTTCCTTCCAGCGATATTCTGAAATCTTGTAAAAACTTTGCCGTGCTTCAAAAACTATTTGCGCAGATTCCAGTTGCTTGGTCGCGGATCTTCTTGTGGCCAGCTCATCCAGTGTTTCTTTAAAAGCAGTTTGAATGGCTTTTTCGTACTGCAAAATCTCTATTTTTTTACGCACATTGGCGATTTCTAAATTCGCAACATTTCTACCGCCGCTAAAAATCGGCAAAGTAATTTGCGGTGAAATTGCCCAAACTCGGGAAGAAAATAAATCAGACAAATCGCGCGAACCGTAACCGTAACTTCCCGTCAAAGTAATGGATGGGAAAAATGCGGCGCGAGCAGCTCCGATGTCGGCATTAGCACTGAGTAATTTATGTTCAGCTTGGCGAATGTCCGGCCTTGCCAACAATGATTCGGATGGCAAAGAATCAAGCAGGCTTTCGTTAATTTTAATGTCGCTGAGATCGGAATTTAGGGGTAGCAATTTTTTGTCAAAAATTCCCGTCAAAAGCATCAAAGCATTTTTGTCTTGCTGCGCCAATTTTGTGTAAGTTTCGCTGGTGATTCGGGATTGTTCCAACAAGGTGGAGATTTCAAGTAGTTCAGATTTTGAAGCAATTCCATTTTCGTAACGTAGCTTCATGAATTTGTAGCGACCTTCTTGCGCTTCGGTATTTTGCGCAGCGATTTTTAAGATTTGGCTGTCGACCAGAAACTGTACGTAAGCGTTGGCGGTCTCGGCAATCAAGGCGATTCTAGTTACATTACGCGCTTGTTCGGTGGCTAAAAAATCTTCCAAAGCTGATTTTTTCAAACTGCGCAATCGTCCGGCAAAATCAATTTCGTAAGAAGTGAGAGCTAATCCGGCGCGGTACTGAGTGCGTGGTGTGAAAGCAGCAAAAGCGCTAGGAACGCCTTGGCGCGTCATGATTGCGGTGGCATTGATGTTGGGCATTAAGTCAGCGCGAACAATGTTGTGAGTGGCTTGCGCGGTTTCGATGTTGAGATTAGCTACCTTCAAGTCGCGGTTGTTGACTAAGGCAAGTTGGATTACCTGTTGTAGGTGGGGAGAAGTAAAATATTCCTGCCAAGAAATTTGTGTGATTCTGGGTTTGGAATTGTCGGTGACTTTTTCCAGCGGGACGGGAGTTGCTGGAGTTTTGTATTTTGGTTCCATGGTGCAGGCAGTGGCCAAAACTAAAGCCAAAAGGAATAATTTATTTAGCATTGCCAACCCCCTTCTTAAACATTTTCAAAACCACCACGTAAAACATCGGCACAAACAAAGTTGCCACAAATGTCGCAAAAAACATTCCGCCCATCACGCTAATTCCAATCGCTCTCTGACTCGCAGAACCAGCACCACTGGCAATTGCCAAAGGCGTAATCCCGAGCATGAAAGCCATCGAAGTCATTAAAATCGGACGGAAGCGTTGTTTGATCGCAATCAAAGTTGCTTCAATGGCGTCATGCCCTTGTTCGGAAAGACTCTTGGCAAATTCAACAATCAAAATGGCGTTCTTGGCCGAAAGTCCGATTGTGGTTAAAAGCCCGACTTGAAAATAAACGTCGTTGCTCATTCCGCTCAAAGTTGAAGCGAGTAAGGCGCCGATGATTCCAAAAGGCACAACTAAAATTACCGAAAAAGGAATCGACCAGCTTTCGTAAAGGGCAGCTAGCGACAGAAAAACTACCGCAAGTGACAAGGCGTACAAAGCCAAAGTTTGCGAGCCAGAAGATTTCTCTTCGTAAGAAAGTCCTGACCAAGCGTAATCAATTCCTTTGGGCAAGGTCGAAATAATTTGCTCCATCTCTTTCATGGCGTCACCCGAGCTAACTCCCGTAACGGCAGCGCCTTGAATATTCACTGACGCAACGCCGTTGAAGCGCTCTAATTTTGGTGATCCGAAGGTCCAGCGTGAGGTGGCAAAACTGTTGAATGAAACCATTTCACCCTCTTTGTTTTTGACGTACCACTTGCCTAAATCGCTTGGCAACATGCGGTGCGGTGCTTCAGCTTGTAAGTAAACTTTTTTAATGCGGCCTTTGTCTAGGAAATCATTGACGTAAGCTGAGCCCCAAGAAGCTTGCAGCGCTTGGTTAATGTCGGTAATTGCTAATCCTAAAGCGGAGGCTTTTTCGTAATTAATGTCGACTTTGTACTGAGCGACGTCGTTTAAACCATTTGGTCTGACGCCAATTAATTTTGGATTTTTTGAAGCCGCGCCCAAAGTTTGGTTACGCGCTCCCATCAAGGCTTGATGACCTAAGCCGCCGCGATCTAAAAGTTGTAAATCAAATCCTGAAGCATTGCCCAATTCGCGAATTGGTGGTGGAAAAAAAGTGAAAACCATGGCGTCTTTTACTTGGCTTAAAGCGCCCATGGCGCGCCCTGAAATTGCTGCTACCGATTGATCGGCGCGGGTTCTTTCGCTCCAATCTTTTAGGCCAAGAAAACCGAAGCCAGAATTTTGCGAACGTCCGGCGAAGCTGAATCCGGCAATGGTGAATAAATGTTCAACATTACTGGCTTCATTTTCGAGGAAGTGGTTTTCAACTTGTTTTAAGCTTTCGATGGTTCTTTCAAGAGTAGCGCCGCTGGGAGTATTGAGCATTAAGTACATCGTGCCTTGATCTTCAGTTGGTAAAAACGAAGTTGGCATGCGGGCAAACAAGAAAATCAACCCGCCGAGCATCACCCCGTAAACCATCAAAAAACGGCTGATGCGTTTGATTACGTAGTGCGATTTTTCAGTGTAAAAATTGCGGCTTTTTTCGAGGTGAACATTGAAAAACATTAAGAATTTATTGTTGGACAAAGCGCTGCCTTTTTTCTGCGGCTTCAACAAAGTAGCGCACAAAGACGGTGACAAAACCAATGCTACCAAAACTGACAATGTCATTGCTGACACAATTGTAATTGAAAATTGTCGGTAAATTGCACCCGCCGAGCCGCCAAAGAAAGCCATGGGCACGAAAACTGCCGAAAGTACAAGCGCGATTCCAACTAGAGCGCCGGTAATTTGTGACATTGATTTGCGCGTGGCTTCAATCGGTGAGAGGCCTTCTTCATGCATGATGCGTTCAACATTTTCTACGACGACAATGGCGTCATCCACCAACAGACCAATCGCCAGAACAATGGCAAACATGGTCAAAGTGTTAATTGTAAATCCGAAAGAAAATAAAATTGCGAAAGTGCCGAGCAAAACTACGGGGACGGCGATGGTAGGAATCAGCGTGGCACGGAAATTTTGTAAAAATAACAGCATCACTAAAAACACCAAAAAGATCGCTTCAAACAAAGTTACAACTACACCTTCGATGGAAAGTTTGATGAAAGGTGTGGAGTCAAAAGGGTAAATTACTTCAACGCCTTTGGGTAAAAATTGGGTGAGTTCGGTAACTTTTTCTTTGACGGCGGCGGCAGTATCCAAAGCATTGGCACCGCTGGCCAACATTACTGCCATGCCGGCGGCGGGATGTCTTTTGTAGCGGGCAACTGTGCTGTAACTTTGGGAACCTAACTCAACTTTAGCAACGTCACGCAAGCGCACTTGCGAGCCATTTTTATTAACGCGCAAAATAATTTTTTTGAAATCATCGACGGTTTTTAATTTGGATTGGGCGTTGATCGTGGCATTAATTTGTTGGCCTTTAATGGCGGGAAGGCCGCCTAATTGACCGGCAGAGACATCGGCATTTTGCACTTTGATGGCGGCGATTACTTCGTTAGCAGTTAAGCTGTAGCCGAAAAGTTTGCTGGGATTAAGCCAAATACGCATGGCGCGAGGGTTGCCGAAAATGGTAACATTACCGACACCGTTAATGCGGGAAATAGTGTCTTTCATGTCGGAAAGTAAAATGTCGCCGAGCATGGCTTCGCTGACGCTGTCATCTTTGGAGTAAAGTCCGACTACGAGAAGGAAATTGTTGTTGGCTTTGTTAACGCGCACACCTTGCTGTTGAACTTCTTGCGGCAGTAGCGGCATTGCGGCTTGCAACTTGTTTTGCACTTGCACTTGGGCAATGTCGGGATTGGTTTTCGGTTCGAAAGTCAAAGTGATTGTGACGTTACCATCGGAGTCACTGCTTGAAGAAAAATAGCGCAGAGAGTCAATGCCGATAAGACTTTGTTCAATTACTTGAGTAACACTATTTTCTAAAGTTTCAGCAGAAGCACCGGGTAGTGCGGTAGTGATTGAAACAGAAGGTGGTGCGATGTTGGGATATTGTTCAATTGGCATCTTAAGCAGCGACAAAGCGCCGGCGAGCATGATGACAATTGCTAAAACCCAAGAAAATATTGGCCGATCAATGAAAAATTTAGACATGATTACTGACCCTCTTCAAGACTGACAGGTAGAGGCTTGATCTTAGCCCCGTCAGTTACTTTTTGAAATCCTTCGTAAACAATCATGTCGCCTTCATCAAGGCCTTCAGTGACGATCCAATGGTCGCCAATAGTTTGTTCAGCTTTGATGATTCTTGATTTAACAATGTTGTCGGTGCCAACAATCAAAACTACCAAATTGCCATCGGGACCACGGTTGGTAGATCTTTGCGGTACCGTAATTGTGCCATTTTTTTTCAAATGGAGGCGGGCATTTACAAACATTCCGGGAAGTAATTTTTTATCCTTGTTGGAAAAAGTGGCGCGCAGACGCACCGAATCAGTTGATTCATCAACAAAAACTTCGGCAAATTTTAAAATGCCGGTAGTGCCATGCTCAACTCCATCAATGACGACGCTGACGGGAATCTTTTTTTGATTGGTAAGTTTTAGTGCATCTTTACTTGGCAAAACCATGTCGACGAAAATCGGATCAAGTTGGGTAATGGTGGTTAAAACCGTGGCCTGATTAACGGTAACCAAAGTTCCTTCGGTGAGATTAGATTTACCAATGTAGCCCGAAATTGGGGCGTAAACTTTGGAGTAATCAAGATTGGCCTGAGTTCGGCTAACTTCGCCACGGGCCTGTTCGTAAGCTGCAACGGCATCGTCATATTCTTGTTTACTGACGGCATCAAGTTCGAGTAATTTTGCGTAGCGATTTTTCTTAGCCTCGAGAGTTTTTAAATTGGCTCCGGCGGTGCTGTGGGCAATTTTGTACAAAGTGGGATCGATCTGGTACAATTGCTGCCCTGCTTTGACAAAACTACCTTCTTCAAAAATTTGTTTTCTGATTATTCCATCAACTTGTGGGCGGATTTCGGAAATTTTGGAAGCGGCAACACGGGCCGGTAAATCCTGAAATATTTCAACATTGCTGGTTTTAACGACGAAGGTGTTAACCTCCATTGCATTATTTGCGCTTGCCTTAATCATTTCGGCTTGTTTATGTTTTACATCAGCCCAGAAAAAATAACTGGCGATCACAGCGATTACGGGAATGGCGAACATTACTGCCTTCACGATTGGAGTTCTTTTGATTTTCATAATTTAGAAAGGAAGCGCTTGCGGCAAAAAAATGCTGGAATTAAATACTTGCTAAAAACATGCATGCATGAATGTATGTTGTCAATCGGAGAATTGGAAAACTGATCCCGCTGGTCGAGCGGAGTCGAGACCTACCCAAAGTTTATGCTCGATGTTTTAGACATGGCAGCAGAAAGCTCGGGTAGGTCTCGACTCCGCTCGACCAGCGGTGTTTCTAAGAAAAATAATTACTTAAAAAATGTCCGACAAAAAAATAAAATCCTCCGCTGCTACCAAAACCGGAATCCTTGAAGCGGCAATTGACGTATTCGTCGAAAAAGGTTTTGTCAAAGCAACTTTAGAAGGGATTGCTGCTCAAGCAGGCGTAACTCGTGGTGCGGTTTACTGGCATTTCAAAAACAAGCATGAAATTTTCTCGGCGCTGCATGAGAAGTTAAATCAGCCTTTGAACGAGTCGATTTTGGAAGACATGAAAAAGAATCAGGATGATTCATTGCAGCAGTTAAAGGAGCTTTGCATCAAGCTTTTAATTGATTTGGACAACGACTCGGTGCGTAAAAAAATCCTCACCATCTTTTTGTGTAAGTGTGATTATTCTTGTGGCATGGAAGATATTTTAGAACAGCAGCGCCAGAAAAAACTCAACACCATTGAGTTGTTTTCTAACTATTTTGATCGCGCGAAGAAAAATGGATTTTTAAAACAGGAAGTTGATTCAAGAATTTTAGCAATCTCACTAACTTGTTACATGTGTGGCTTGGTCAGTGAATATTTAAGAAATCCGCAACTATTTAATC
The DNA here is from genome assembly GCA_947455845.1 of Rickettsiales bacterium. Classification (GTDB taxonomy): domain Bacteria; phylum Pseudomonadota; class Alphaproteobacteria; order Rickettsiales; family UBA1997; genus UBA2645. The sequence continues at coordinate 17,240 of CANGQE010000002.1, read as the reverse complement.
TAAAGCAACAAGCCCCACTTTTGATTGGGCAGTTTTTTTCATCGTTTAAGAGGTGAATGTAATTGGTAATGCCGCTGCCGCGGAAAGCCCTCTTTGAAAAAGAGGGAGGGAGCCGCGTTAGCGGCGGAAGGGTGATTTAAAATGAGCAAGTGACGGGCAAATCACCCGTCTGATCGCTACGCGATCATCCACCCTCTTTTTCAAAGAGGGCTTACCCCTCCTGCGCCGCCGAGCATTGTCTGCCAATCTGAGAACCGACTTTAAATTCCTTTCCGGCTTTTAAATCTTCCAAAATCTTCAAGAAATTCTCGCTGGTTAAATCTTCAGCAAAATCATCGTTAATCTGCACTACCGGTGCGTTTACGCAAGCGCCCAGACACTCAACTTCTTTCAAAGTAAAAACTCCGTCTAGCGTAGTTTCATCCATTTCAATTCCTAATTTTTCTTCGCAATCTTTCATGATTTTGTCAATGCCACGTAACATGCAGGGTGTGGTTTTGCAGAATTGTAGTAAGTATTTGCCGACCGGTTTTAAGTTGTACATCGCGTAAAAGCTGGCAACTTCGTAAACTTTAATTTCAGCGATTTCTAGGATGTCGGAAATGGTGGCGATTACATCTTTGGAGATCCAGTTTTGGTTTTGTCTTTGGGCTAAATCAAGCAGAGGCATGACAGCAGATTTTTTTCTGTCGGCAGGATATTTAGCGAGAATTTCGCTAACTTTGATTTGGTTTTCTGCGTTAAATTGGAAAGTCATTTTTATGTAAGATTGTTTGTAAAGCGTCTAATTATTTCACGTTTTTCCACACCGCCTTTTTCGCCGCAATCAAAATTGCCAACAAAATAGCCAAGAAAATCATGGTGCGCACGCCCATTTTTTTACGATGCTCAGTTTCCGGTTCTGCCGCCCATTGTAAAAAGTTAACCACGTCAATGGTCATTTGTTCTTTAGTAGCGTAAGTGCCATCTTTGTAATCAACCTGACCGTCATCAGTAATCGGAGCTGGCATTGAAATTTGGCGACCTTCAAAATATGGATTGTAATTTTTGCCTTCACTCATGATGAACTCGTCAGGCGCGTCAGTAAATCCGGTAATCAAAGAATAAACGTAATTAGGGCCGTCGTGACGGGCTTTAACAATCAAAGATAAATCAGGTGGAGAAGCGCCGCCATTAACTGAACGCGCTGCTTGTTCATTGGCGTAAGGTCCAACGAAGCGGTCAGAAGGCAGGGCAGGACGATCAAACATTTCGCCTTCATCATTAGGGCCATCGGTTACAGAATATTCAGCAGCAATTTGTTTTACTTCATCTTCAGAAAAGCCGATTTCTTGTAAGTTGCGGTAAGAAACTAATTTCAGGCCGTGGCAAGCTGCACAAACTTCTTTGTAAACTTGGTAGCCACGTTGAATTGAAGCGCGATCAAAACGCCCGAAAATACTGTCAAATTCCCATTTCATCTGCTTGGGATGAAGGGCGCTGGTGCTAAGTGGATCAGCGGCGTTGTGGGATTCGTTAGCGAGAACGAAGCTGGGTAAAAAAAGTAAAATCAGGAAAAGTTTTTTCATTTTTTCATTCTGTGTTCTTAAGTTTCGGGCAAATCCTCCGGCGCTACGCGCCACCTCCTTTTGCAAAGGAGGCTAGAACTTGTGCAATTTTTTTTCAAAATCCACAACCTTACCATCAGAAACTTTTACGCCTTCTGCGGCTAAGATTGCGATTTTTTTCTCGAGTCCAAAAGCATATCCACCAAGCCCACCATCAGTTCTAACTACGCGATGGCAGGGAACTTGCGGTGCATTAGGATTAGCCCCTACAATTTGTCCAACCGCGCGATAGCCCTTAGTGCCAAGCTTTTGTGCTAGTTCTTTGTAAGTGGTGATTTTGCCTTTTGGAATTTCATTCAAAAGGTCGTAAAGTTTTTTAGCACTAATCATGATGCTTATTTTTGTAGTCGGCGTCGATTGATTCAGGAATCGCTAAGGCTTTTTCGAATTTAGGAAGATTCGGTAAAATTACCAAAAAGTAAGCGTAGTAGTAAAGAGTGGTTAGACGCGAAGCCCAGATGTACCAGCCTTCGGCAGGAGATTTACCAAGCCAACCTAAAAATAGGAAGTTCAAAATAAATAACCAAAAAACCTTTTTGAAAAGTGGACGGTAAGCTCCCGACTTAACGGTGCTGCGGTCTAAGAATGGTAAGGCGAAAAGTAAAGCAATGGCGCCGAACATCATTAAAACACCACCAAGCTTGTCTGGTACAGCGCGCAGGATCGCGTAAAATGGTAGGAAGTACCATTCAGGAACGATGTGGGCCGGTGTTACCATTGGGTTGGCAGGGATGTAATTGTCGGGATGTCCTAGAGAATTAGGGTAGAAAAATAGGAAATATCCGAAAACTAAAAAGAAGACGACGAAACCCAACATGTCTTTAATGGTGAAGTAAGGGTGGAATGGAATGGCATCTTTTTTAGTTTTGATCTCAACGCCGGTAGGGTTGTTGGAGCCTACAGTGTGAAGCGAAACCAAGTGAATTAAAACTACGCCGACAATTACGAAAGGTAGTAAAAAGTGTAAAGAGAAGAAGCGATTTAGGGTTGGATTGTCAACGGAGTAACCGCCCCACAACCAAGTTACGATTGATTTTCCAACTACAGGAAGTGCCGAAAATAAATTAGTAATTACGGTAGCTCCCCAGAAACTCATTTGTCCCCAAGGTAAAACGTAACCCATGAAGGCGGTAGCCATGGTTAGTAAGAAAATTACAATTCCTACCCACCACAAAATTTCACGTGGCGCTTTGTAAGAGCCGTAATAAAGGCCGCGGGCGATGTGGGCGTAAAGTGCCACGAAAAACATCGAAGCTCCGACGGCGTGAATGTAGCGCAAAAGCCAACCGTAGCGCACTTCGCGCATGATGTGCTCGACAGAATCGAAAGCCATTTCGGTGTTGGCGACGTAGTGCATCGACAGGAAAAGTCCGCTCAATATTTGCACCACTAAAGCGATGCCGGCAATTGATCCGAAGCTCCACCAGTAACTTAAATTTTTAGGATAAGGATGTTTGAAAAGCGTGTTTTCAATTGTCGAAATAATCGGCAAGCGGTCATTAACCCACTTGGCAACTTTTGACGTTTCAGTAAGACTTTTTGGAAAGTCGTTTTCAATGTGATTAGACATAAATCATTATTTTTAAGTAGGTGGTCTTGGCGCGCTGTAGCTCGAATGAGCGTAAGCGGCTAGCCGATTTTAATTTTTGTATCCGAAACAAATTCGTAAGGAGGAATTTCTAAATTTTTTGGTGCTGGGCCTTTTCTAATTCGAGCCGAAGTGTCGTATTGCGAACCGTGGCATGGGCAGAACCAGCCTTTGTAGTCGCCTTGTCCGGCGATTGGAATGCAACCTAAGTGAGTGCAAATTTCAATGGTTACTAACCATTCAGCCTTGCCGGGTTTAACGCGCTCAGAATCTTGTTGCGGATCGCGTAATTCAGCCAAATCAACTTTTTCGGCTTCTTCAATTTCTTGCGGAGTGCGTCTTCTAATTGAAACTGGCTTACCGCGCCACATTACTTTTTTTTCTTCACCAAGTTTAATGTTGGTAAGATCAACTTCAGTTGATGCCAATGCTTGTACGTCACTGGACGGATTCATGCTGTCGATGAATGGAAGAATTGCACAAGCGGCACCAATGCCGGCAGCTGTGTAAGCGGTTGTCGTAAGCAATTTTCGACGGCTTTCATCTTTCGGGGAAAGAGATTTTTCGGACATGTTTTTAAAAGAAATTTTCGTAAGGGAAAAAAGAGTCGCGTTTTTTATTCGCTTGAGCAAATTTATCAACCATGAAATTTCCCGAAGGGTGAATTAGTGACGATAATTCTCTCACTTCCCACACTGTCATCCTGAACTTGTTTCAGGATCTATCTCTCAAATACAAAACTTAAAGAAATGACAATCCTAAAAATCAAAAAACTAGAAAATGGTAAAGACCTGCCTCTGCCTAAATACGAAACCTCCGGAAGCGCCGGAATGGATTTAATGGCGGCAATTGAAGAGCCGATGGTGATTAAATCAGGTGAAATAAAATTAGTTAAAACCGGAATTTCAATTGCATTGGAAGAAGGCTTTGAAGCGCAAGTGCGCCCGAGATCCGGCCTTGCGTTAAAAAATGGCATTACAGTTTTAAACACTCCCGGTACCATTGACTCCGACTATCGCGGCGAAGTTTGCGTAATTTTAATTAACCATTCGCAAGTTGATTTCACGATTACTCGCGGCATGAGAATTGCACAAGTTGTGATTGCGGCTTGCATTCAAGCCAAAGTTGCTGAAGTTGAGAGTTTGGACGAAACAGTGCGCGGAGCTGGTGGGTTTGGCTCGACTGGCCACTAACTGGAAGCCCTCTTTTTTAAAGGAAACTATGCGCTTAAGTTTCCAGCACAAACTCGTCACGTCATTGCGAGCGTAGCGCGGCAATCCATCTCGTCACGCGTAGGAACATGGATTGCCGCGCTACGCTCGCAATGACGTGACGAGATGGCCACTTAAGTATATAGTTTTTTTCGCAAAGAGGGCTTTTTAATTCGAGATTTAATGTCACTAACCGAACAACAAAAACAACGCTATTTACGCAACACCATCCTTCCTGAAATTACCGAAGAAGGTCAGGAAAAATTGTTGCGCGCGCGAGTTTTGGTAATCGGCGCTGGTGGGCTGGGCTCGCCGGTTTTATTTTATTTAGCGGCGGCTGGAGTTGGCAATATCGGTGTGATTGATGATGATGTGGTGGAGATTTCTAACCTACAGCGCCAAGTGATACACAATGTAAAAAATTTGGGACAAAAAAAAGTTTCTAGCGCCAAAGAAAAAATCTCAGCACTCAATCCCGATGTAAATTTAGAAATTTTTAGTGAGCGGGCGACTAAGGATAGTCTCAGAAAAATCAGTGCTAATTACGATTTTATTTTAGATGCTACCGACAATTTTCCGACGCGTTTCATCATTAATGAAATTTGTTTCGAGCAAAAAAAACCGTTAATTTTTGCTGCGGTAAAAGGGTTTCTGGGGCAGGTTTCGGTGTTCAAAGCTTACGAAAAAAACAATCCTTGCTACGCCTGTTTTAATTCAAATATTGTTGATGAAAATTTTTCATTACCGCTTTCTGAAAAAGGTATTTTGGGGTCGGTTGCGGGTACAATCGGCGCTCTGCAAGCGACTACAACAATTAAGGAAATTTTGGGAATAGGTGAAAGTTTAGTTGGTAAAATTTTGATTTCTGATTTTTTGAAAAATGAATTTCGGAAAGTTAGTTTGAAAAAGAGTCAGACTTGTAAAGTTTGCTCGTGATTGAGTTTGCGAATAGATCCTGAAACAAGTTCAGGATGACAATTCGGGGGGAACGGTAAAAGAACTGTCATCCTGAACTTGTTTCAGGATCTATCCGCTTAATAAATATTTCACAGTATTTAACTGCCCTAATTGACTTTCAAATTACCCTCACTTAGAAAGCCTCGCTCTTTTTAATTTTTCCAAAAAATTTTAAAAATTATTGATTATGGGCGGAACCGCTTTCGCCCTAATCAATTCGACTAAACTAAAAAAACCTAAGGTTTTTTTAACCAACGGAGAAGTGGCCGAGTGGTCAATGGCAACAGACTGTAAATCTGTCCGCGCAAGCGTTCGCAGGTTCAAATCCTGCCTTCTCCACCATCCTTCGCTCGCAAGCGAGCTACGGATGGCAAGCCTCCATGGCAAAATAAAGTTTATGCTGAAGCCTTGGCGGGCCTGCCCGCCGTAGCCTTCAGGCGTAGGCGGGTGTAGCTCAACGGTAGAGTTCCAGCCTTCCAAGCTGGCCGTGAGGGTTCGATTCCCTTCACCCGCTCCATTCTCAAATCACCAATTTGTGAGATGTATTTAGATGTATAAAGTCATTTCCATCGATGACGAAAAGGAATTTCTACAAGGCTATTCTCCAGAAAATGCTGATGCCTTTCATTATGAATCGGCAAAAAATGCTAACAAAAAATTCGATCAAGAATTAAAGAAAATCAAAGAAAAAAAAGTAATTCTGATGTGCGGAGGTAGTGCTTCGGGCAAGACGGAATTTATTGCAAAATTTTGTCCAACTGAAAATGAAAATCCATCGGAAGAAATTAGCGGAATAGTTTTTGATTCAACACTGCCGACAGAGGAAGGGGCTAAAGTTAAAATTAAAAAAATCTTAAAATCTGGAAATACTCCCGTAATCTGTTTTATCTTGCCATACAGTTTAACTAGGTGTCTAAATGCTTTTCACAAAAGAGATAGAAAGATACCAGAGACAAGATTTTTTGAAACGCATTCGGGGGCAAGAAAAGTTGCTCTGTGGATTGCAAATAACCATCCCGAAGTTGAGCTTTTAATTTACTACAACCGCTTGATTTCAGAGGCGGAAAAGTCAGATGGAGATTTGCAAATTGAGATTAGTGAAAACGGACTTGGATTTGTTGAAATTTCTTTTGAAAATAAGAATGAAATGATTTCTTTCTTAGAAAAAGAACAATGTTTGGAAGAAGAAATAAAGGCTTTGATAATTAACAAAAAGTAACAGCTATGAAAGCTACTCTATTAAGATCATCAAAAGGCGGGGATGTTGTAAAAAAATATGTCAGCGCTGCAAGTTCTAATCAGCACGTGATTCCGTCTGGCAAAGAATGGGCGGTAAAAAAATCTAATTCCAGCAAAGTTACAAAAAATTTTGATAATCAAAGAGAGGCGATAACTCATGCCATCAAAATTGCGATAAACCAAAAATCAGAAGTCATTATCCATGGGAAGAATGGACAAATCATGGGAAAAAATTCTTGCAAAAAAGATGTTTTTCCGCCGCGCGGATAAGGAGATAAAAAAATAAATGTCATCAAAACCTTTCAAAATCCATTCCAAATTTTCCCCCGCTGGTGACCAGCCGCAAGCGATCGCCAAGCTTATTGCTGGGTTAGAGAAAAATAAAAAAGATCAAGTTTTGCTCGGTATTACGGGGTCGGGAAAAACATTTACGATGGCTAATATTATTGAGCGCACGCAGCGGCCGGCCATGATTATGGCACATAACAAAACTCTGGCGGCGCAGCTTTACGGGGAGATGAAGGAGTTTTTTCCGGAGAATGAGATTGGGTATTTTGTATCTTTTTATGATTACTACCAGCCTGAGGCTTACATTCCGAAATCTGACACTTACATCGAAAAAGATTCTGCAATTAACGAGCAAATTGATCGTTTGCGTCACGTGGCAACGCGCGCTTTGTTTGAAAGGCGTGATACCATTGTGATCGCATCGGTTTCTTGCATCTACGGTATTGGTTCGCCTGACTTTTATTCGAAGATGGTTTTGCGTTTAAAAGTTGGTGAAGAAATTAATCGCCAAAAACTTTTATTACGTTTGGTTGATCTGCAATATGAGCGTAATGATTTGGCTTTTGAGCGTTGCAGCTTCCGTGTTTTAGGCGATGTTATTGATGTTTTTCCGTCTCACGAAGATGAGAGCGCTTGGCGTATTTCGATGTTTGGCGATGAGATTGAAGAAATTACCGAATTTGATCCGCTGACGGGAGAGAATTTTGCTAAGCTGACTGAGGTCGCACTTTACCCTTCTTCGCACTACGTAACTCCTGCGGAGACCTTGCAAGCAGCCATCTCAAATATTAAAAGAGATTTGGCAATTCGAGTAAAATTTTTAGAAGACCAAGGAAAAATTGTTGAAGCGCAGCGTTTAAATCAGCGTACTACTTACGACATGGAAATGATGTTAACAGTTGGTTCCTGCAAAGGTATTGAAAATTATTCACGCTATTTGACGGGTCGTCCGGCCGGTGCAGCGCCACCAACTTTATTTGAATATTTACCGGAAGATGCCTTACTTTTTGTTGATGAAAGCCACGTAGCAATTCCGCAAGTTGACGGCATGTACAAAGGTGATTTTGCGCGGAAGTCGAATTTGACCGATCACGGATTTCGCTTGCCCAGCGCTCTCGACAACCGACCGCTAAAATTTTCGGAATGGGAAAGTTACAAGCCGCAAACAATTTACGTTTCGGCAACTCCGGGAAAATATGAAACTGCTAAAAATGATGGTGAGTTAATTGAGCAAGTGATTCGTCCTACGGGTTTGTTAGATCCGGTTTGCGAGATTCGTCCCGCTACCAAACAAGTTGCAGATTTGTTAAAAGAAGTTCAAGCCACAAGGGCTAAAGGCTTTCGTACCTTGGCTACAACTCTGACTAAAAAAATGTCAGAAGCTTTAGCGGAATATTTAAACGACAATGGCGTGAAGGTAGTTTACATGCATTCCGACATTGATACGCTTGATCGCATCGAGATCATCCAAAATTTACGCTTAGGAAAATATGATTGTTTAGTTGGGGTGAATTTATTGAGGGAAGGTCTGGATATTCCTGAATGTGCTTTAGTGGCAATTCTAGATGCGGACAAAGAAGGTTTCTTGCGCAACGAAACTTCTTTAATTCAAACCATTGGCCGCGCCGCACGTAATTCGGAAAGCAAAGTTATTCTTTACGCGGACAAAGAAACAAAATCGATTAAAGCGGCCCTAAGTGAAACTGAGCGCAGAAGAAAAATTCAAATTGCCTACAATAAAAAACACGGCATTACGCCAACTACTACTTACAAAAAAATTGGTTCAGCCTTGTCCAATCTTTACACCAAGAAAAATACCGAAGATTCCGAAGGCGCCAAATTCAGCCGCAGAAAAATGCCAACAGCGCGAGATATTGAGAATGTAAAAAAAGAAATGCTGGAAGCCGCGACGAATCTTGATTTTGAGAAAGCTGCGAAGTTAAGAGATGAGGTGAAAAAAATGGAGAGTTTATTGTTGATGTAGGTGAAAGCCCTCTTTGAAAAAGAGGGTGGATGATCGCGTAGCGATCAGACGGGTGATTTGCCCGTCACTTGCTCATTTTAAATCACCCTTCCGCCGCTGTCGCGGCTCCCTCCCTCTTTTTCAAAGAGGGCTTTCCGAGCGTTTTTTACCACCCACACTTCATCATCCTGAACTTGTTTCAGGATCTATTCACAAACTGGAATTAACAGCACCTAAGAAAAAAGTTTGAAAAATTAAATCAGATGAAAACAATGCGCCCCTTCAATAATTACCAAACTATTGATTTTGTGGCGGGATAGCTCAGTTGGTAGAGCAGCGGGATCATAATCCGCGTGTCGGGGGTTCGATTCCCTTTCCCGCTACCAGCCTTCGCTCTTACGAGCTTCGGCTGGCAGGCCATGGTTTTTCTTAATGAACGAAGTGAATTTAGAAAAACCTGTCCGCCGTAGCTTTAGCGAAGGTGGACTGCTACCAGACGGAGATCATTAGAGCGAAGGCTGCCCTTCGTAGCTCGTAAGAGCGAAGTAGGGCTCTTTAGCCAACCCCAAAGTTATTCTACCCTTCCACCCTTCTGCATAAAAATCCCATCCCTAACTGCCCTACTCGTAAGCCCCAGCCCACCCTCATAAAATGCATCTGCATCCACTGCCTTCGTCATTGCCTCACTAATCGGAAGCAATCCTTGGCAAAGATGATTAATCTCTCCTAAGAAAATATTTCTGCCATCGCCAACTAAAATAAAATCTGCACCTAGCTCAATAACGTCAATATATTTTTCTTTTAGAGCGCCGTTTAAAATTTCCAAAATCACAGCATTTTTTGTCAGTAAATTCTCCAATTCTTCTTTGGCTAAAATTGTAACTGGCTGCGAAGTTGCGCCACCCGTAGAGTAAGCGGTGGTAAAGTTTTTATCTTCATGGTGCAGGCTTTTGCGAAAAGTGTGGCCAGCAGTGTAAAAATTACCTTGGTCATTTTTTAAAAAATTAGTGCGAATATCGCCAAATTTAACACCTTCTAAAAAAGGCTGCACCAGAATTTCATCTTGATAGAGGTTCTTGGCGGTTTTTAAAATTTCAGCGTCGGTGATGTCGGCCAAAGTTTTGTTGGTTTTGGTATTTTGCACGAAGCACAAAATTTCGATTATTTTTTTGAGCTCTTTTGGGTTTAAGCCAATCTTAATTTCATAAGCTTGAGAGGCGCGTAATTCTTCAACCTTTTTGGTTTTTAGTGAAGAAAAATCTAAGCCATTTTCAATAAATTTTACTGCAAAAACTCCTAGCGATTGAGCGGAATTTTTTGGTTTAAAAACTAATTTTGCCGTGCCTTTGCCGTAGAGTTTTTGATATTCTTGGGTCATGTTCTCTAAAGCCGAGGTGAAATCTAAATCTTCTAATTGAAAAGCAGCAGTTGGAGTGGCGATTTTATCCCGCAAAATTTGATTTATTTCTAGCGGAATTTCTTTGTCGCTTAGGTTGATCGGACAGTTAAAAACCAGTTGCGGAAATAAGTTTCTGAGTTGATTTAAAATATCATTCACATCTTTTTCTCCTGCGGGAGGGAAAGGTGCCTTCATTGGTTCCAGACGCTGAATTACAAATTCAACTTCGGTTAATTTTAAAGAGTTTAACTCATTTTTTTCTTGCAGAAACTCAGCAACTTTTCTGACCTTTAAATTATGTAATTTTTTCAAATCACCAGCGGCAACGCAAAGCATGATTTCTTCATTCAGCTCTTGGTAGTTTTGTATTAAAACATCGCAAAGGGTTTTATTTTTAGTGAGATGAAATACCAAAACAGAGTCATCACGATTCTTTGGCAAAGAGTCGATCAAATTATAAATGTAAACTTCGTGACCAAGTTTTACACAAGAAAGAATGTAGGATAGGCTGGTGTTGCGTCCTAGAGCCATATTGTCAAAGGGCTCGTTAATAATTATTAGAATTTTCATTTAGATTAAATAAAGACGATTACTTGCAATTAAGTTCCCTAGCTATTAGCTTACCCGCCCCGCGCCAATTTGATATAAAAAAATCTCTTAATAATCATGTCAAAAGAATTAGCTCAAACTTCGCCCTTTTTCAGCGCGAATGTAGTTTTCATAAATGAACTTTATCAAAATTTTCTAAAAAATCCGGCATCAGTTGACGCTTCTTGGGCGGAATTTTTCGCTGCTAATGGTGACGAAATAAAATCAATTGTAAGCGATTACAAAGGGCCAAGTTGGGCAGCTCGCGATTTAAAAGTTGTAGCAGCTGAAGAATTTGATATTTCTTCGGGTGTAAAAAAAGAAGCACCAAAAAAAGATGTAAAAGCCGCTCCGGTTGCAACTACCAGTAAAGATTTAAACATCCGTGCTTCCAGCTTAATTTTAGCTTACAAAAGATTCGGACATTTGGCAGCAAGTCTTGACCCTCTAGGTTTAGTAGCTCCGCAATATGTGCCGGAAATTGATTTTAAAAATCACGGCATCGATGAAGCTGATTTAGAAAAAGAAGTTGAGCTCAACGGAATTTTAGGCATTAACAAAGCAAAACTTTCTCAAGTTTGCGAATATCTAAAATTCATTTATTCCAATAAAGTTGGTGCTGAATATGAATATATTCGTAACCACGAGCAAAAAGAATGGCTGACTTGTGAAACCGAAAAAACCATGTCGGCAGCAATTTCTAAAGATGAAAAAATCAAAATTCTTAAAGAAATAATCAGAACTGAAGGTTTTGAACAATTTTTACACAAAAGATTTCCTGGAGCAAAAAGATTCTCAGTTGAAGGTGGCGATGCTTCAATAAATTCTGTCGAAAAAATCATTGATGTTGCTGCTAAATGCGGTGTGAAAAAAATTGTCATCGGCATGGCCCATCGTGGTCGTTTGAATACTCTGACTGGTGTAATGGGTAAGCCTTACCACCAGATGATTTCCGAATTTAAAGGAACCCCCGGAATGCCTGAAGGTATTACCAAATCGGGTGACGTAAAATATCACATGGGTTACGCCTCAACTCGTGAAATTGCCGGAAATAAAATCGATCTTTCTTTGGCCTTCAACCCTTCGCATCTTGAAGCGGTAAATGTGATTGCAGCAGGAAGAATTCGTGCTAAACAAGCTCTTTACGGTGATGCTAGCGGTGAAAAAGCCATGGCGCTTTTAATTCACGGTGACGCGGCTTTTGCCGGACAAGGTTCGGTGGCAGAAAGTTTGATGATGAATGGTGTAACGGGATACAATACCGGTGGTGTAATGCATTTAATCATTAACAACCAAATTGGTTTTACCGCTAATCCGTCAGATTCACGTTGCACAACTTACGCTTCTGACTTAGCTAAAGCAATTGAAGCACCAATTTTCCACGTTAATGGTGACGATGTTGAAGCGGTGGTAAAAGTTTCTGAAATCGCCATGCGTTTCCGCCAAGCTTTCAAAAAAGATGTGGTTTTGGATGTGGTTTGTTACCGTAGATATGGTCACAATGAAGGTGATGAGCCGCTTTACACCCAGCCAATCATGTACACCAAAATCAAAGATCATCCAAGTTTAGAAAAAATTTATTCACAAAAATTAATCGCCGAAAATGTGATTTCTGAAGCTGAATATCAAAAATTAGCCGCTGATTTTAACGCACTTTTATCGGCTGAATTTGACAAAGCGGTTGATTACAAACCGAAAGAAGCCGATTGGTTGAAAGCTGATTGGAGTAAGATCAAAGATGGTGACAACTCAATTCCTAAAACCGCAGTTGCACAAAAAAATCTTAAAGAATTGATCAAAAAAACCGCGACAATTCCGGCTGATTTTCACGCTAATCCAAAAATTACGCGTCAGATTGAAGCCAGAAAACATACGGTTGAAGAAGGTAAAGATATCGATTGGGGTTGTGGCGAAGCTTTGGCTTTTGCTTCACTTCTTGCCGAAGGAACTCCGATTCGCATTACGGGTCAAGATTCCGGTCGTGGTACTTTCTCGCATCGTCACTCAATCTTGCACGATGCCGTTAACGCTACGCGTTACAACATTTTCTCTCCTTTCGAAAAAACCGCCAAATATGAAGTTTACGATTCAGTTCTGTCTGAATATGGCGTGCTTGGTTTTGAATATGGTTACTCTCTTTCAATGCCTAATGGTCTAACTATTTGGGAAGCGCAATTTGGTGATTTCGCCAATGGTGCCCAAATTATTTTTGACCAATTTATTTATTCTTCAGAAGTTAAATGGTTGAGAAAATCTAACTTGGTAATGCTACTGCCGCATGGTTATGAAGGCCAAGGTCCTGAGCATTCTTCAGCACGTTTAGAGCGTCATTTGCAAGCTTGCGCCGACAATAATATTCGCGTTTGCAACATTACCACTCCGGCCAATTTCTTTCACGCTTTGCGTCGCCAAGTGCTTTCGAAAGATCGCAAGCCATTGATTGTAATGTCGCCGAAATCTTTGCTGCGTCACAAACTAGCCACTTCAACTTTAGCTGATTTTTCTGATTTAAATTTCCGCCCTTTAATTGCTGATGAATCTAAATTAGTTGCCGCTGACAAAGTTCGTAAAGTTGTGCTTTGTACCGGTAAAGTTTACTACGATTTGTTGGAGGCACGTGAAGTCAAGAAAATCAACGATGTAGCTCTAGTTCGTTTAGAGCAGCTTTACCCTTTTCCAAAAGAAGAGTTAAAAGCCGAACTTAAAAAATACAAAAATGCCGAAGTAATTTGGTGTCAAGAAGAGCCAAAAAACATGGGCGCGTGGAAATTTGTTGATGATTTAATCGAAGAAACTTTGGTTGAAGTAAAACATAAATCTGCACGACCAAAATATGCAGGCAGAATTGCTTGCGCATCTCCGGCAACCGGATACGGCTCTTACCACGCTAAAGAGCAGAAAAATTTGGTTGACGAAGCACTAAGTTAAATTAGTTTCGCACTACTTAAAAACCCGTTCACCACAGGTAAACCATGAAAACCAAAGATAGACTGAAGGAAGAAATCGAGCTTTATAAATTGCTGATGACTATTGCATCAGCAATGCTTAGCTCTCTTGTAAGTTGGGTTTGGAGCAGCGCTCCCAATCTAAATTTTGGATCAAAGATAGGCGTGTATTTTATATCAGGTTCATTCTTTGCTGTAATTTTATTTCTATTTTTTGAAACCATCTCAAAAATACAGGAGCTAGATAAATATGATTAATTTTTCTGATAATATTATGTTTTTTTCCCTTTTATTCATTGGTGGATTTGGCTTTGTAGCGGCAATATTCATAGCCATTTATAATTTGGAAAAAGACCACAAAAACGACAAAAAAATTCACAAATTCAAAAAAGCTTAAATCGGAGAAAACATGACCATCGAAATCAAAGTTCCTGCCCTTGGAGAATCAGTATCAGAAGCCGCAATTGCCAAGCTTCACAAAAAAGTTGGAGACGCTGTAAAAGCTGACGAAATTATCGTCGAGCTTGAAACTGATAAAGTTACTCTGGAAGTAAATGCGCCGGCAGATGGCGTGATTTCTGGTTTGAGTGTTAAAGAAGGCGACAATGTTAAAGTTGGCGATTTAATCGCCGTAATGTCTGAAGGTGGCGCTGCTGTAAAACTTGCTGCACCTGCTACGGCTCAAGCCCAATCACAAGCTGCAATGCCTGCTCAAACTGCATCAGCTTCATTCCCACTTTCTCCGGCACCAAAAAAATTGGCTGCGGAAAATAACGTTGATACTGCCAAAATTTCCGGAAGTGGTAAAGATGGTCGCGTTACTAAAGGTGATGTTTTAGATGCAATTTCTAACGGTGCGCAATCTGCTCCTGTAGCAGCTCCGGCCGTTTCAGATCAAAAACCAACTGAACGCGTTAGAATGTCAAAACTTCGTCAAAAAATTGCCGAACGTTTAAAAGAATCGCAAAATACTGCAGCAATTTTAACCACTTTCAACGAAGTGGACATGACTGCGGTAATGGCTTTACGTACCGAGTACAAAGATCTTTTCGAAAAGAAACACGGTGTGAAACTTGGCTTCATGTCATTCTTCGTAAAAGCTTGTGTTACTGCTTTAAAAGAAATTCCGGCAGTTAATGCTGAAATTGATGGCACTGACATCATCTACAAAAATTTCTACGACATCGGTGTTGCAGTTGGATCTCCACAAGGTTTGGTAGTTCCGGTTCTACGTGAAGCTGACAAAAGAAATTTAGCTCAAGTTGAAAAAGGAATTTCTGAACTTGGCGTTAAAGCCCGCGATGGTAAATTAACCATTCCTGATTTGACGGGTGCTACTTTCACCATTTCTAATGGTGGAGTTTACGGTTCATTAATGTCGACCCCAATCATCAACCCTCCGCAATCAGCAATTCTTGGAATGCATAAAATTCAAGAGCGTCCAATGGTTGTAGCTGGCGAAATCAAAATCCGCCCAATGATGTATTTGGCACTTTCTTACGATCACAGAATTATTGATGGTAAAGAAGCGGTTACTTTCTTGGTGAGAATTAAAGAGTTACTAGAAGACCCACGCCGTTTGGTTCTAGATTTATAAATTTACTTCCTTCTTCCCACAGTGTCACCCCGCACTTGCTGCGGGGTCCACCGTGAGACGAAGTACTTTTTACCGTGTGACGCGGTGGACCCCGCAGCAAGTGCGGGGTGACAGCGTTGGAAAGTAAGTGCAATTACTCTAAATCGAGACCTACCTCCAACTACACTCAGAAGAATGCTTATCCTCTTCCTCAAATCAGTCCTCATCGGCCTATCAATCGCCATGCCGATTGGACCCATCTCAACCCTTGCAATTAAAAATTGTCTAACTCGCGGTTGGAGCATTGGTTTTGCTACCAGCTTTGGCGCTTCAATTACCGAAGGCTTTTACGGTTTCGTTGCAACAGGCGGCTTGGTTTTTATTTCCAAATTTCTTACTACCTACATTTCTCAGGTAAAATTAGTCAGTGGCGCTGCCTTAATCTTGCTGGCCCTTTACGAAATTTTTACCGCTAAGCATTTCTCTCGTGAGACCATTAAAATGAAATCTCGCGGCTTTTTTAAAACAATGTTTTTTGTCTCTTTCTTGACCTTGGGCAGCCCGATGACAATCGTACTTTTTGTCGGAATTTTTGCCTCAATGAGCGGTGATGTTTTAACCGGTCACCAAATGGCTGTAACCGTTTTTGGAATTTTCATGGGTTCGGTTTTGTGGGCCTTTATTTTGTCCGGAACCGTTGCCGCCATTCGTCACAAACTTTCTGATGCTTGGATGGCGTGGGTTAAAGTTTTCTCAGGGATAATTATTGGAAGCTTTGGTGTTTACGGCATTTGGAGCGTTTTAGCGATTAATTAAAACTTGAAAAATCTCCCTAATAGGCAACAAAGAAAATTAGATGAAGATCAGGTAGCGACAGTTGGTAAAGTTTAATCGCTTTTGGCAATTTTAATAATTTCTTCAATCAGGCTTTTACGCGTGGAACTTTTGCGCCAGTAGAGGCCGATTGTGCGTTTTGGAGCGTGGTCAATTTTAATGTAAGAAATTTTATCTTCTGTTCTGACGGCAATTTTGGGCATTAAAGTTATTCCCGCGCCATTAATTACCATCTGGCGCAGAGTTTCTAAACTGCTGGCGCGAAAATCTTGTTGTTCAAAAGCGCCTAACATTGAGCAGGCTTCCAAGGCTTGGTTGCGAAGGCAATGGCCCTCTTCTAAAAGCATTAGGCTTTGTCCTTTTAAATCTTTCGATTCGATTTTTTTCTTTTTGGCTAAGGCATGATTGCTAGGAACTGCGAGCAAAAAATCTTCTTCGAAAATTTTCTGGGACAGCAAGGTTTCGTTTAATACAGGCATCGCAATAAAGGCGGCATCAATTTCGCCATTTTGTAATTTGCGTAAAAGTTCTTCAGTTTTTTCTTCGATTAGCAGCAATTTTAACTGGGGAAATTTTTTGGAAATTTTGCCAATGACCTTGGGAAAAAAATAAGAGGCAAGAGTTGGGAAGGCCCCAATTCTAAGCTCGCCGCTGAAAGGATCTTTGGAATTTTGGGCGATGTTTTTTATTTCCTCAGCTTCACGCAAAATTACCTCGGCCTTTTTGATGATTTCTTTGCCGACTTTTGTGACCAGAAAATTTTTCTGAGAGCGCTCAAAAATCTGTACCCCGAGCTCATCTTCCAGCTTTTTAATTTGCATGCTCAGAGTTGGTTGACTGACAAATGATTTCTCGGCGGCGCGCGCAAAATGCTGCTCTTTCGCTACTGCGACTAAGTATTTTAGATCTCGAAGATTCATAGGTAAAAGCTATTAAGTTAATTAGAACAATCGATTTTTCTTATTAAGAACCATTCCTACATTTCGCAACCAAGATTTTGGCAAACCTGTCAAAATCAAAAATTAAACAAAGGAGAAAATATGTT
>CANGQE010000001.1 GCA_947455845.1 Rickettsiales bacterium | reverse complement strand
TAACTTAGGGTAGGTCTCGACTCCGCTCGACCAGCGGATTTGTGGGAAGTATGACAAGTAGAATTGTTATTCGGCCTTACGTTTTTTATCCGCTACTTCAGTTGATGTATCTTCAACTTTTCCAGCAGATTTTTTTTGTTTAGCAACGCCAAGTTTTTCGCGAACTAGATTTTCAATTTCTTCCGCAACTTTAGGATTTTCTTTCAAGTAATTTTTAGTATTCTCTTTACCCTGACCGATTTTAGCACCTTTGTAAGCGTACCAAGAACCCGACTTTTCAAGAACTTCATGCTTAACAGCAAGTTCAATAATTTCACCGATGCGAGAAACACCTTCGCCGTAGATAATTTCGAAATCTGCGGTTTTGAA
Source organism: Rickettsiales bacterium (assembly GCA_947455845.1). GTDB lineage: Bacteria > Pseudomonadota > Alphaproteobacteria > Rickettsiales > UBA1997 > UBA2645. The sequence continues at coordinate 30,273 of CANGQE010000001.1, read as the reverse complement.
AGGTGGAGCAACTTTGTTTTTTACAACTTTAACTTTGGTTTCATTTCCAAGAACTTCTTCTTGGTCTTTAATTGCAGTACCTCTGCGAATGTCTAATCTTACTGAGGCGTAGAATTTTAATGAATTGCCGCCTGATGTAGTTTCAGGAGAACCAAACATTACACCGATTTTCATTCTGATTTGATTAATGAAAATGATGGTCGAGTTAGTTTTGGAAACTGTGGCAGTTAATTTTCTTAAAGCCTTGCTCATTAAACGAGCTTGTAAACCCATTTGATTGTCGCCCATGCCGCCTTCTAATTCAACTTGTGGAACTAGTGCAGCAACTGAGTCAACAACAACTAAATCAACTGCGCCGGAGCGAATTAAAGTGTCGCCAATTTCAAGAGCAGCTTCGCCATTGTCAGGTTGAGAAATGATTAATTCTTCCAAATTAATGCCAAGATTTTTGGCGTAAGCAGGGTCGAAAGCATGTTCGGCGTCAATGAAGGCGCAAGAAAGGCCGGCCTTTTGGGCTTCGGCAATGGCATGCAAAGTTAGAGTGGTTTTACCTGAAGATTCAGGTCCGTAAATTTCGATGATTCTGCCGCGCGGGTAACCGCCAACTCCAAGGGCGATATCTAAAGATAAAGATCCGCTTGGGATTACTTCGATGTCGGTTACGGGTTTTGAACCATATTTCATGGCTGAGCCTTTACCGAATTCTTTGTCGATTTGGGCTAATGCTGCGTCTAAGGCTTTTTTGCGATCGTTCATGTGGTTTCTCCTATTCGTGGTTTAGTATTTAATTGTTGGTGGACTTGGTTGTTAACTCCTTTTTGAGGAGGGTGGTGATTTAGAAAGTTACATAGTACTCGTGACGAGGTGGACCCTGCAGCAAGTGCGGGGTCCACCTCGTCACGAGTGAATTTTAAAAATTATTTTTTAAGTAGCTCAACCATAGTTTTGCCAAGAGATGCTGGACTATCAGCAACAGAGATTCCTGCTGATTTCATGGCATCAATTTTGCCTTCAGCTCCACCTTTACCACCAGAAATAATCGCACCGGCGTGACCCATTCTGCGTCCTTCAGGAGCAGTGCGGCCAGCGATGAAACCTACTGTTGGTTTGAAGCGGCCTTTTTTAGCTTCGGCTTTCAAGAATTCTGCAGCTTCTTCTTCGTCAGATCCACCGATTTCGCCAATCATGATCATGGCTTGAGTTTCAGGGTCAGACAAGAATAGGTCTAAGCAATCAATAAAGTTGGTTCCGTTAACAGGATCGCCACCAATACCGATACAAGTACTTTGGCCTAATCCGGCGCGAGTAGTTTGATGAACGGCTTCGTAAGTTAAAGTTCCTGAACGAGAAACAATTCCGATAGAACCTTTTCTGTGAATGTGACCCGGCATGATGCCGATTTTGCATTCACCCGGAGTGATAACACCCGGACAGTTAGGGCCAACTAGTCTTGATTTTGAACCGCTTAAAGCTTTTCTAACTTTAACCATGTCAAGAACAGGGATGCCTTCAGTGATGCAAACGATCAATTCAATTTCAGCTTCGATAGCTTCAATAATAGCATCAGCAGCGAATGGAGGTGGAACGTAGATTACTGATGCATTAGCGTCAGTCTTTTTTCTAGCGTCAAATACGGTGTCGAAAACCGGTAGAGCTAGGTGAGTAGATCCACCTTTTCCCGGTGTAACTCCGCCAACCATGTTAGTTCCGTAAGCAATTGCTTGTTCAGAGTGGAAAGTACCTTGAGCTCCGGTGAAGCCTTGGCAGATAAGTTTGGTATTTTTATTAACTAAAACTGACATTTTTTTAAAAAATTAATTTGAAAGTTCGGCGTCTTTAACTGCTTTAACAATTTTGGCAGCGGCGTCGGCTAAGTCGTCAGCTGAAATTACAGCTAGACCAGATTTGGCAATAATTTCTTTACCAAGTTCAACGTTAGTTCCTTCTAAACGAACCACTAGAGGAACGCTTAAATGAACTTCTTTTGCCGCTTCAATAATGCCGTTAGCGATGATATCGCAACGCATGATGCCGCCGAAGATGTTAACCAAGATCCCTTTAACATTCGGATCAGAAAGAATGATTTTAAAAGCTGCGGTAACTTTTTCACGAGTAGCTCCGCCGCCAACGTCTAGGAAGTTAGCTGGAGAAGAGCCGTAAAGTTGAATGATGTCCATTGTGGCCATTGCAAGACCGGCGCCGTTAACCATGCAACCGATTTTACCGTCCATTTTAATGTAGCTTAGATCATATTTTGAAGCTTCGATTTCAAGAGGCTCTTCTTCATCTAAGTCGCGCAATTCTTTGATGTCATCATGACGGTGCAAAGCGTTGTCGTCGAAATTAATTTTAGCATCTAATGCGATGATATCGCCTTCAGCAGTTTCAACTAGAGGATTGATCTCAACTTGTGAGGCATCAGTTTCGTTGAAAGCTTTGTAAAGGGAGAAAACTAATTTAGAGAATTTTTTTAAAGTTTCGCCTTTAAATCCTAAAGCGAAGCCTAATTTACGAGCGTGGCAACCTTGAATTCCGGTAGCAATGTCAATTACAACTGAAATGATTTTTTCTGGGCTGTGTTCTGCCACTTCTTCAATTTCAACACCACCTTCAGTTGAAGCCATGAAAACGATGGCTTTGTTTTTGCGATCAACAACTGCTGACAAATAGTATTCTTTTTTAATGTTAGATCCAGCTTCGATGTAAAGTCTTCTAACAACTTTTCCTTCGGAGCCTGTTTGAGGGGTGACCAAGGTCATTCCTAAAATTTGAAAGGCTTTTTCTTTTACATCTTCAACTGATTTTACAACTTTAACGCCGCCAGCTTTACCACGTCCACCGGCGTGGATTTGGGCTTTTACAACGAAAACTTTATTTCCGTCTGCTTCCAATGCTTTTGCGGCTTCGACGGCTTCTGGAACCGAAAATGCTGCGTGTCCTTCAGGTACGGCAACGCCAAATTTTTTCAACAGACTTTTAGCCTGATATTCGTGAATATTCATTTGCAGTTATGATTTTGAAATTGAAATTGTTCTGGTGTCAAAAGGTGCGAGGTGGCGCAAAGTAAATTTTAATTTTAACTTGGCAATCAATTAATGAAAAATGTCCTGATAACTAGGCCGCAAGATCGTGCTCAAGAAATTGCCAAAGTCTTTGAAGACAAAGGTTTTGGGGTATTTATTGAGCCGCTTTTTTCAGTGCAAAAAATTGATGTTAGCAAGATTATTTTACCACAAATTTCTGCCGTAATTATTGCGAGTTTAAATGCTTGCGACGCAATTATTAATTCTGGCCTGCCCAAAAATATTAAAATTTTTGCAGTAGGGAAAAAAACTGCACAAAGTTTGTTAGAAAATGGATTTAAAAATATCATTTTAGCGCCGGCAAATTCGGCAAATTCTTTGAAAAATTTAATCTTAGAGACTCAAGATAAATTGGGACTAATCCTTAATTTTCACGGCTCAATCATTAGCTTAGACTTTAAAAGTGAGTTAGAAAAATCTGATTTTAAAGTACAAAATATTCCTTGTTACCAAACTCATGAAGTAGAAAATTTATCTCCGCAGTTTTTGCAATTTTCTCAAAATAATCACTTTGATCAGGTTTTAATTTTCTCGCAAAACAGCGCCAAAATTTTTTTTAAATTGGCCACCAAGCACAATATGCTTGAATATTTCAAGAGCTCGCAACTATTGTGTTTGAGTGATAAAATTCTTCATGATGTAAAAAATTTTGGATTTACCAATTCTACAACTTTTAAAGAATCTCCAATTTTAAAAAATTTTTATGACTGAAAGCTCGGATGTTTTAAATAAAAAAGATGACGCCGTTAAGAAAAAGCAAAACTTTCTGACTAAATTTGTTATTCTGGTCTCGCTAGTTATTTTTGGATATTTCGGATTGAAATATTGGAAAACCAAGGTGCGCCAAGAGGTGGCAGCAAAAGCTGAAGTTGAAAAATTTGATAATGTCGATAGTGAAATTTTCGATCTCTCGCCGGATCACAATGGTGCCGAGGATAATTCCCATGCTTTGATGGATCTGAGTGTTAATGAGCTCAAAGAAAAAGGTGCGGAATTTATTTACCAAATGTTGTTAAAAAATCAGGTGCAGATTAATGATTTGAAGAGTCAGGCTCAAGAGTTAAGAGAAGAATTCATTAAATATAAAAATCAGGAAAAGGTCAGTAAATTAATTTTTACTTATGTTGATTTGCGGCAAAAAATTTATGCTGATGAATCTTACGACGAAGCCTTAAAAAACTTTGAGTTACTAAGCTCCTTTGATGCAAATCTGCAAGACAAGGTTGCTAAATTAACCCCATTATTACCTAACTTTTCCGGTAAGAAAAATCTCACAAAAGATTTTTCCGCTTTGATTCCCGATCTTATCGTGGCAAAAAATGGCAATTCTGATTCAGGAATATTGGCAAAAATCCGTCATAATATTTCTCGATTGGTAGTTATTCGCAAAATTAGTGATGAAAGTTCTGCTGATGTGGATGGCGTGATTGCTAAGACCGAACGATTGTTGCGGGAAGAAAATTATCGTGAAGCTTTGACGTCAATTCTTACTCTCGATCAAAATTATCACCAAATTTTAGCAAAATTTCTGGATGATTTAAGTGTGGCTTCCGAAGTGCAAAAACTGGATCAGGAAATTTTCAATTACCTAAAAAGTCTAAGTTAATATGTTCACAATTTTGTGGTTTTTACTAGTTACTTTTGCTCTCGCCACCTCACTAGTTTGGATGCTGGATCACAATGGAGATGTGGTTATTACTTGGCTAGGATATCAGGCGCAAACTGATATTTTAACCGCATTTTTATTGGCAATTTTTTTCACAGTTTTGGCTTGCTCGGTATCTTATTTATTGGCGCGAATTCTGGCGATAAAATTTCCCAATTTGCTTAAGTTATTTTTCAAAAAAAATTACACCAGACTTTTGGAAAAGCTGTTGCAAAGGCATAGCAAGGCTTTTGACGTAATGGCTGATCTTATGTTGTCTTTGGAAGTGCGTGATGAAAAATCATCGCGAGATTTGCAGAAAAAATTTTCTAAATTAATTAAGAACCAACCACTGAATCAGTTCTTTCTCGGCAAGATCGCTTTTGAGAAGGGAGATTTTTCTGAGTCTGCCGAGCTCTTCGCCAAATTTGGTGACAATAAGCATGCCAAAATTTTAGTGCTGAAATCAAAATTAAAGCTGGCAATGCAAAATGATGATGAGGCTAAAGCGATTGCTTACGCTAAGCAAATATTGGCCCTAAAACATGGTATCTTTGAAACTGCTCAAACTCTTTTCGCTCTTTATAAAAAACGCGGTATGTGGCAAGAAGCGAAGAGTCTAATTGCTGAATATGGATCGGATCAGTTTAAAGATGATCTGCAAAAAAGAGACGTAGCTGTAATCAATTCAGCTTTGGGTCTTGAAGCTTATCAGCAAAAGAAATTCTTACAGGCAATCAGATACGCTAAAATTGCTCTAAAGGCTGAAAATGATTTTCTACCGGCATTGGAAATAATGTTAAAATCTTGGTTGAAGTTAGGATTCTCTTTTAAAACAAATTGGAGAATTAAGAATTTGTGGCGCGCTAATCCGCATTTGATCTTGGCAGAAATTTTTGATCTTACTAATCGTAAAGGCAGCGCCAAAGATCGTATCAAGGCGATGAAAAAGCTTTCTGACCTTAATAGTGAGTCTCCTTTGGGGAAGGTCGCTCTTGGGTTAGTGGCCTTTAGAGTGGGATCTTACAGGGAAGCGAAAGAATTTCTAAATTCATCTCTTTTGCGTCAAAAAACTTACCGCGCTTACCGGCTTTTGGCCTTTACGGAAAAGGCTTTAGGTAACGTTGAGGAATTTAAAAAGAATATCGCAACTTCGGAAATGCTGAGCAAAGATGACCATTATCTTTGTAATAGCTGCGGACATCTAAGCTCGAAATGGAGTGCGAAATGTAACTCTTGCGGTTCTTACGATTCGCTGGAATGGAATAACTAACAAGCAATTCAACAATTATCAGTTAGCAATTAACATTTGTTCAACCAACTGTTAATTGCTAATTGTTAATTGATAACTTCATTTAAATCATGACAAACAACATCTCCCAAATCATCGAAAATGCTTTTGAAAAAAGAGCGGAAATTAATTTAGCTACTCAAGGTGAAGTACGCGATGCAGTTAACCAAACATTGGCTATGCTTGATGCGGGTCAAATCAGAATCTGTGAGAAAAAAGATAATGTTTGGCAAGTTAATCAATGGATCAAAAAAGCGATTTTACTCTCTTTTAGGCTTAACGATAATTTCTTGAGTAAGCAGCAATCTGTTACTGGCAACGCTCTTAGTTATTTTGATAAAGTGCCTTTAAAATTTGCCAATTGGACTGATGAAGATTTTCGCAAAGCTGGCTTCCGCGCTGTTGCCGGAGCGGTTGTGCGTCACTCAGCCTTCATTGCTAAAAACGTAGTTTTACTACCATCTTTTGTAAATCTCGGCGCTTATGTTGACGAAGGTACAATGATTGATACTTGGGCAACTGTGGGTTCTTGCGCTCAGATCGGTAAAAATTGCCACATCTCCGGTGGAGCCGGAATCGGTGGAGTTCTCGAGCCTTTACAAGCCAATCCGGTAATTATTGAAGATGATTGTTTTATCGGTGCACGCAGTGAAATTGCCGAAGGTGTAATTGTTGAAAAAGGTTCGGTAATCTCAATGGGAGTTTACATCGGATCTTCAACCAAAATTATTGATCGTGAGACCGGTGAAATTTTTTATGGTCGCGTCCCAGCTTATTCAGTAGTAGTTCCCGGAAATATTGCTTCAAGCAAAGGCGACAAAAATGTTTCGCTTTACGCGGCAGTGATTGTCAAAAAAGTTGATGAAAAAACCCGCTCTAAAACTTCGGTTAATGAGTTGTTGAGGGATTAATAATTTTGCTCTGAGAAGAGGATAGATCCTGAAACAAGTTCAGGATGACGATATGGGGAGGGAGGAGGCTCTACAAAAACTCCGTCATCCTGAACTTGTTTCAGGATCTATTGCGAGAAACGACTTAAATCCACCCACATTTTTTAAATGCTTTTCGACGCTAAATTTTTCACATTACTAACCTTCATCACCATCAACTTCCTAATTCTTTTTGCTGTCAAAACCCGCACCACCACTGTTACCAGCCTAATCATTGCCCATTTAGTTGCCGTACTTTTCTTCAGTTTGTCGATTTCAAACTACAACTCTTTTAAAGAAATCGTATTAGCTCTGATCGTTTATTCGATGGTGATTTTATTTTTGATTTCCAATTACAACCCAATTTATTTAGTTAACAAAGAAGAGATAAAAACTAAATATTCTAAAATTACTCTAACCCTCTTCCCGCTAATGGGCTTGGTGTTCTTAACCGTTTTTTTTGGGCTATTTCTAATCACAAAAAACATTCCTGAAATTACGGAAATCGTGTATGAAAAAAAATCAACTAGGCAAGTTGAGGTAATTAAAAACCCAATTATTTTACCATCTCACCCCGCACATATTGCAGTTAAGAAATTTTATTTGGGGAAAAAGTTTGAAGATAATTGGTCGGATAAAGCCGTTACCGATCTTGAAATCAATGAGAAAAAAAGGGCGCGCCTCAAGGATAAATTATCTGATAATTTTTTACTAAAACGTTCATCTGACGTAATTTTAATTATAGTTGCCATAAGCACGAGTTTATTGCTTTTAGGCAGCAAAAAAACAGAGACAAACTCATGAGTATTTATAAAATTCTACGTCCGGTAATTTTTAAATCTGATCCGGAAAAAGCTCACAATCAGGCAATAAATTTTCTAAAATTATGCCCCAGAACGGCCACTCTTTTATGCGCCAACCGTAAATATGATAATTTACATACGAAGCTGTGGGGCCTTGATTTTACTAATCCTATCGGCATGGCTGCCGGTTTTGATAAGAATGCTGAAATAGCCGGAACCTTATCCAAGTTAGGTTTTGGTTTTGTTGAATGCGGAACAGTTACTCCTCTCGCTCAAGCTGGAAATAGCAAGCCAAGAATTTTTCGCCTTCCTGAAGATGAAGCAATTATCAATCGTTTAGGATTTAACAATTTCGGAGCAGAAGTTTTTGCCCAAAATATTGCCGCAACTTTGCCAAAAATTGCAGTGCCGCTGGCAATTAATATCGGCAAGAATAAAGACACTGAAGATGCTCTTTTAGACTACCTACCGCTACTGGAAAAGTTTTACGAAAAAGCCTCGTACATCACGGTGAATATTTCTTCGCCAAACACTAAAAATTTGCGTGATTTGCAAAATGAAGATCATCTCGATTTGTTTTTAAGCGAGATCAGAAAGAAGAAAGTTGAGCTGCAAAATAAATCACAAAAAAACACCCCGATTTTATTGAAAGTTGCACCAGACCTAACCTTAAGCGAGCAAGAAAAAATTGCCGAAATCGTCATTAAAAACGCCATTGACGGCATGATTATCAGCAATACTACAATTGATCGTGATCCGCAATTAAAGAATCATTACAGTGCTGAAACCGGTGGTTTAAGCGGCGTTCCATTGTTTAGAAAATCTAATGAAGCCTTGAAAAATTTCTACAAATTCACCGAAGGTAAAATTCCTCTAATAGGGGTGGGGGGTATTTCATCTGCGGCAGATGCTTACGAAAAAATCAAATGTGGTGCTTCGTTGGTGCAAATTTATTCCGCCTTTATTTATCAAGGTTTTGGACTGGTTGAGAAAATTAAAAAAGATTTGAGTAAGAGAGTTGCTGCGGAAGGATTTAAAAATATTGCTGAGGCGGTGGGGAAGAGGTAAAATCTAAAAAAAGACGTGAGTCTTAAAAGTGTATTTTTGGCATTAAAATGGCTAATTTATTTAGCCTAGTAAGACTTACTACTATTGCTTGTGGGCCTATTTATTCAATTTTATACACTGTGTAGAGAATTTGTTTTTTTAATTGAGTTTTTACTGCGTGACGAGGTGGACCCCGCAGCAAGTGCGGGGTGACAAAATCTTAAAGTACCTACTCTAAACTTGTCACCCCGCACTTGCTGCGGGGTCCATCGTGATGCGAGGTAAGAAATAAGTTTTATTAAATAACTTCAAACCAATGCAAATCACAACTGAAAGATTAGTCTTAAGATCTTGGCAAGGAAATGACGCCTTAGCCTTCACCGCAATCAATCAAGATGAAAAAGTAATCGAATTTTTACGTGGGCCATTGAGTTTAGAAGAATGTCAAAATTTTATCCTCAAAGCCAATGACCACATTGCAAAACATGGATTTGGCTTGTGGGCGGTTGAAGTAAAGGAAACTGCCGAAATGATCGGATTCGTTGGATTAAATATTCCCGACTTCGAAAGTAATTTCACGCCTTGTGTTGAAATTGGCTAGCGTCTTGCTTCTCACGCTTGGGGTAAAGGATACGCCACCGAGGCAGCAAAAACAGTGCTGCAAATTGGTTTCACAAATTTTCAATTAAAAGAAATTGTCTCTTTCACCGTGCCGCAAAATTTGCGCTCCATTGCGGTAATGGAAAAGATCGGGATGAAGCGTGATTTTAATGGAGATTTTTTTCATCCGAAATTGGCGTTAGACCATCCGCTGTCTAGGCATGTTTTGTACAGAATGACGGACGTCAATTAACAATTATCAGTTAGCAATTAGCATTTGGTGTTGGAACCAACTGTTAATTGCTAATTGTTAACTGATAACTGATAAATTTGACATTGAAAACTATGTGGCTACGATGCGGCGCAAGTCCTGCATTCGCGGGATCCATGAATCAGTTTAGAATATTTTCTAAACACACCATCCCTCTGTTTTTGCTGAGTTTCTCACAATAGTTCTCCAAAATATCCTGATATTTCTGCGACACAGATGGGTTTAAAAAAACGTCCTAAACAGGTTCTAACTTACAATTAAAAATAAAAAAACATGTCCACTCTAGTTAAATTCAGAGAGCTCGGTCTTTCTGATATGATGCTCAATTCTTTACACAAAAAAGGTTTTGAAGAACCAACTCCAATTCAAGCGCAAACCATCCCATTTCTTCTCGCAAATAAAAAAGATTTAATCGGTAAAGCTCAAACAGGAACTGGTAAAACTGCAGCTTTCGGAATTCCGATCATCGAAAATATCGTTCCTGATTCTAAAAGAGTTCAGGCTATCATCTTGGCTCCAACTCGTGAATTAGCGATTCAAGTTGCCGAAGAATTAAGTTCATTTGCTGAAGAGCAGAAAACCCGCATCATTGCGGTTTACGGTGGTCAACCAATCGAGCGTCAAATTTCACGTTTACAACGTGGTGTTGATATTGTTGTCGGAACCCCCGGTCGTATCTTGGATCACTTGCAGCGCCGCACTCTAGACATTTCAAAAGTTTCTTACATCGTTTTAGATGAAGCTGACGAAATGTTAAACATGGGTTTCATTGATGATATTGAAGCAATTTTGAAAGCTGCTCCGAAAGAGCGCAGAACAGTTTTATTCTCTGCTACAATGCCTGCTCACATCGAGCGTTTAGCTAAGAAATACATGAATGAATATGAAGTTATTGCAGTTGCTAAAGACAATATTAGCAAAGCCAATATCCAGCAAATTTATTTCGAAGTTCCTCAATCTGACAAGTTCGAAGCTCTTTTTAGAATCATCGACGTTGAAGAAAGTTTTTACGGTTTAGTTTTTTGCCGTACCAAAATTGATGCTGATGAAATTTCACACAAGTTGGCTAATCGTGGCTGTAGAGCTGAAGCGATTCACGGCGATCTTTCTCAAGGTCAAAGAGAAAAAGTTTTGCAAAAATTCCGTGCTAAAAAAATCACCGTGTTAGTTGCAACTGACGTTGCTGCTCGTGGTATTGACATCGACAATCTTACTCACGTAATTAACTACGCTTTACCTCAAGATCCTGAAAGCTACGTGCACAGAATTGGTCGTACCGGAAGAGCTGGTAAAACTGGAATCGCGATCACTTTGATCACGCCTTCGGAATATCGTAAGCTAGTTACGATCCAAAAAATGTCGAACATGACGATCACGAAACAAAAAGTTCCAAATGTTTCTGACGTGATTGAAAGCAAAAAACAACGCATCAAAAACTCCCTTCTTGAAATTATCTCAGCCGGAAATTTCTCGGATGTTGGTGAAATTGTTGATGAAATTTTGGCTGAAGCGGTTGATCCAAAAGTAGCAATTGCTGCCTTGTTGAAGCTAGCTTTCAAAGACGAGCTTAACGAAAAAAGTTACAGCGAAATCAACGAATACAGCAAAAATAAAGACTATTACTACGATGACCGCGGTATGAGCGGACATCGTCCAATCGGCGATCAAGGTCGCAGAAGTTATGTTGATCGTAAAGGAACTGCGCGTTTATTTATCGCTAAGGGGCGCAACGACAACATGGATCCAAAAAGATTGGTTGAGTTCATTCAAAATGAAACCGGCGTTGATCAACGCCGCATCGACGATGTGAAGATGTTTGACGCCTTCTCATTCTTCGCTGTTCCTTTTGAAGATGCGGAAAAAGTTTTGCACTCTTTCCAAAAACAATCTGGTGGCAAAAGATCTTTGGTTACTAGAGCGAAAGAAAAGCAATAGGTAAAAATAGTGCAGGATTCTAAAAAATCCTGCACTTAACAATCCGCTCGACCAGCGGTGTGCTTGTTTTCCGAAGCTGTAATTTAATCCATGCCAGAAAAATACGAAAAGCCGCCAAATCCAAGTGAGGCGAATTACATCATCTTTTCGATGGTGGAGTTTTTGAGTGAACTTAGAGATGTAGTCGAGCACTTCCCCAGCCATTCCGACAAAAAACAAAGAGTAACAGTATATGGACCATTTCAGGTTGCTAGGGCCACAACTGTAGCATGGTCTGGTAGTAGAGGTAATAATGTTCCTATAGTCCCATGGTGCGGCTATCAAATCGGTTTTGTAATTGATCCCAATAAAGTTGATGTTCCTTACGCTGATTTTGTAGCAAGTGCATCACATGATGTTGTTTTGGATGAAGAATATGTCATCGAAAAAAGCGACAGCAAATATGCAGGGAAAAAACAGGTATTAAGACCTTGGGATAGATCTAATCAGGCCATAACCAATCAGGCTGTTTTGCGCAAATTGCCTCGCTTAGAAGAGGCGCAGGTTAATTGCGAAATCTTGGAAACAGGAGATATAAATGTTTTTGCTGAAAATGTTTGGCGTAAATATTTTAAAAGTAATATTACAGCCACCAATGAAGCTTTGTGTATTCAAAAAAATGGCGAAACTAATCCGGTATTAGGGATTTTTCTAGATGTTTCATTTGATAGCGCGGAGCTTGATGAGATTGTTCCCGCTACGCATCACGATGAAGATAGACAAGAGTTGATCGCCATTTTACAGAAAAAGCCCCACCTAAAACTTTATATTTATGACAGTAGGCAGGAAGAGCATATTGTTCGGGTGTTGGAGAATGAGCGGGCTGCCGAACTTCTGGCCAGTAACTGCGATTTTAGCAAAGAGTATGTGGCCACCCTTCTTCCTTATAATCCGAATGTTGAGAAGATTACATCTGAAGAATTAGCCCAGTCAAAATGTAGCCCAAAATCTGTGACCAAATTGAATGATGTTGAAAATTTTCTTAATTCATCAAGAGGAAGACGAATGCATAAGCATGAGAAATAATTAGTATTTCTTTAGCCAAGCAAATACATACGGGCAGCTGCTAGCACAATTGTTGCCAATACTAAAATAGCATGAAAAACAAAAAAGCCGGCTTCCAAATTGGAGGCCGGCTTTTTTTTGTCAGTAGATGGTGAGCACGGTTGGAATCGAACCAACGACCACCTAATTAAAAGTCAGGTGCTCTACCGACTGAGCTACGTGCTCATTTGTTGCGTAATTTTTTAGTAAATAGTACCTAACATTTTACGAACAAATATTTTCTTTCACCTAAGCCAGAAGTTTGTTTTTCAACAGCTTCAAGTTAAGGAGCGGCGCATTAAAGTCAGGAATCTTAAAAATGCAACAAATTTGTAGAATTCTTGAAAAGCGCGATTTATCTAGGGTGGGGAATGGGTTGGTTTTAAATTTCTTTAAGAAAAATATTGTTACCACGCCAACTAGACCCCTTCGTAAAGACGGGGTGACAAGTTGAGAGTGTTAGTACAAACTAAAAACATTGTTCCTAATGGCACTTCGTGTCACCCTGTCTTTACGATGTGGTCTAGTTGGCGCGGTAGGTGTTTTATTTACCCGCACTAATCAAAAACTCCTCAAGAAAAAAATGCAAAATAAAGTCCTAACAATAATTCCAGTACGCCTTGCCTCAACTCGTTTACCCAATAAACCCCTAGCGGATATTTGCGGCAAAAGCATGACCCAAAGAGTTTACGAACAAGCTCTGGCAGCGGATTTAGGAGAAGTAATAATTGCCTGTGACGGTGAAGAAATTGCAGCAGAAGTAAAAAAATTCGGTGGAAAATTTGTCATTACTGATCCGAATTTGCCATCAGGAACTGATCGCATTTACGCGGCTTACAAAAGTTTCTCTAACGGCAATTTTGATATTATTTTAAACCTTCAAGGTGACTTGCCAAATATTGATCCGCAAGTAATTCGCGCTGCTGCTCAAGCGGCTTTAGAGCATGATTGTGACATTGCTACCGTTGCGTCAAAAATAAAAAATGAAGCAGAAATTAATAACCCAAATGTTGTCAAAATTGCTATTTCATTTAGAGAAGAAAATCTGGGAAAGGCACTTTATTTTTCACGCTGTCCCATTCCTTTTTCTAAAGAAAAATCGGCAGATTATTTTCACCACATCGGAATTTACGCTTACAAAAAAGCGGCATTGGAAAAATTTGTTAATCTTCCACAATCAATGTTGGAGAAGCGTGAAAGCCTAGAGCAATTACGCGCGCTTGAAAATGACATGAATATTTTTGTTAAAATTGTTGATGCCCATCCGCTATCGGTTGATACCAAAGAAGATCTGGAAATTGTAACTAAGTTGATTGCGACGAAATCTAATGAATAAGAAAATTTTTAAAAAAACAATTGGCTGGAAAGAGTGGTTTGGGCTTGATTGTCTAAGCTTGCCTGCGATTAAAGGCAAGATTGACACTGGAGCTAAAACCTCATCCTTGCACGCCTTTAACATCGAAAATTTCTACATCGAAAATGTCGAATATGTGAAATTTGACATTCACCCTTTGCAAAAAAATAAGCAGCTAGTGCGCACTTGTGTAGCACGGGTGATCGATCGCAGAATGGTTTCAGATTCGGGTGGAAAAAAAGAAAAAAGATTTGTGATTAAATCTGATTTGCGCGTTGGCGATAAGAAAATCAGAGTCGAAATTACCCTTGCCAATCGTGACTCAATGGCCTTTCGCATGTTACTTGGACGCGAGGCAATCAAACAAGCAAAAATGCTGGTTGATACTTCCAAATCTTTCGTTCTCGGCAAGTCCAAAAGAAAAGAAATTATCGATCTTTACCAATCAACTAAACCCTGTTTAGACATCAGTAAAATATGAAAAAAATAATACTTCTCGCTTCAAATCCTACTCTCTATTCCAACCAAAGAATCATGGAAGCGGCCAAAAAACGTGGCCATGATATTGAGTTTGTGAATGTTGGAGAATGTTACATAAAAGTGGCATCTAATGGCTGTGAAATTTTCTACGACGAAGCCAGAAAAGTAGAAAATATCGACTACGTAATTCCACGTATCAAACCCTCAATGACATTTTACGGATCTGCGGTTATTAGGCAGTTTGAAGTGATGGGAATCAATTGTCTCAATGGCTCAGAAGCAATCACTAAATCTCGTGATAAATTGCACACATTGCAAATCTTGTCTCAGCATGGCTTAAACGTGCCTCTAACTAGTTTTGCTAACTCATCTTATGATACGAAAGATTTAATCAAGTTGGTCGAAAGCGCGCCGCTAGTGGTTAAATTGCTTGAAGGAACAAAAGGTGTGGGTGTGGTTTTGGCAGAAACTAACAAGGCAGCAGAAAGTGTAATAAATGCTTTTAGAAGCTTGAAAGCCGATATTTTAGTGCAGCAATATATCAAAGAATCCAAGGGTCAGGACATTAGATGTTTTGTGATCGGAGACCAAGTTGTAGCTTCAATGGAGCGCATTGCTCAAGAAGGCGAATTCCGTGCCAACATCCATCTTGGCGCTACGGCAAATGCAATTGAAGTCAGCTCCGAAGAGCGTGATTTGGCAATAAAAGCCGCCAAAGTTGTCGGCCTCGAAGTTGCCGGAGTTGATATGGTTCGCTCTAATTCCGGTCCTAAACTTTTAGAAGTTAATTCCTCACCGGGACTCGAAGGAATAGAAGGCGCTACTGGAATTGACGTGGCGGCGAAGATGATTGAGTTTCTTGAGAGAAAAACTTAAGGATGTTTAAAAACCTAAAGGCATCATGAGATAGTTGACTGATTTCAAAGAAATTTGCGGCGCTTATTACGACATCAAAGAACGATACTCACCATTTCAAAAAATGAAAAAACTAGATCCTAAGAAAATTTTTAACGGCGAATGTGAATTCCTTTTTGGGGCTCATACTTATTCGCAGATTCCACAAGATTCGCGGCCTGAGATTGCCTTTATTGGGGCTTCCAATGTTGGTAAATCAAGTTTGATTAATGCCATTGTTAATAAAAAAATTGCCATTGTTTCAACTACTCCCGGAAGAACACGCCAGCTTAACTTTTTTAAAATTGCCGATGGATTTACTCAAAGCTTTTCCGAAGGTTTTGTGTTGGTGGACATGCCCGGATATGGTTTTGCCAAAGCGAGTGCCAAACATACCGAGCATTGGCAAAAGACTGCTTTGGAATATTTGATGAAGAGGCCAAATCTAAAGCGTTTATATTTGCTGATTGATCCGACTAAGGGTTTGAAAGAAGGCGATCGCGACATGACTAATATGCTTAATGCCATGGCGGTTTCATTTCAGGTTATTTTGACTAAAACTGATAAATTGAACAAAGAAGAACTGGCCAAATCTCAAGAGAAAATTACGGCTGAAATTGCCAAATGGCCGGCGGCGCATCCTGAAATTATTGCGACCAGTAGCTCTAAGGGCTATGGTATTAAAGAAATTCAAGATTCGATCGTGGAAGTTTTGCAGCATTTATAGAATTAACCTATGAAAATCTTCCTAGCAATTTTCTTTATCAGCCTAGTAATTTTGCTACTAGTAATTTTACTAAACTCCGCTAGCTATAACGGCATTAAAATTCCTCCTGAAAAAACGATTCAAAAATGAAAAAAAATTCTAAAGCTGCGGCGAATTCTGATGCAAAAATTGTGCCGCAAAATTCTGCAATGGGTCTTACCCCTAAACAAATTGTTGATGAGTTAAACCGTTACATTGTTGGTCAGCATGAAGCTAAAAAAGCCGTGGCAATTGCACTACGTAACCGCTACCGCCGCAAACTGGTAGAAAGTCCTTTGCGTGAAGAAATCATGCCGAAAAATATCTTAATGATTGGGCCCACAGGAGTTGGGAAAACAGAAGTGGCGCGACGCCTAGCCAAGCTTGCTAATGCACCATTTATCAAAGTTGAAGCTACTAAATTTACTGAAGTGGGGTATGTTGGTCGTGATGTTGATTCAATCATCCGCGATCTTGTAGAAGTTGCGATCAAAACGATCAAAAACGACATGAAAAAAGATGTGCATGATAAAGCCGAAAAACATGCAAAAAAAAGAATTCTAAAAACTTTGGTTGGCGAAAGCGCTTTAGATGAAACCAAAGAAAAATTTTCACAAATGCTTGATCGCGGCGAACTTAATGATCGCGAAATAGAAATTGAAGTTCTTGATTCGGGATCTTCTGTTTCTAATAGTTTCGACATTCCCGGTGGTCAGATTGGCATGATTAATCTTAGCGAAATGATCGGCAAAGCAATGGGTAGTGAAAAAACCAAAAAAGCCCGCATGACGGTGGAAGATGCGTTGAAAAACTTGATTGAAGAAGAATCAAATAAAATGATCGACGAAGATAAAATCATCAAAGCTGCCATGAAATCAGTCGAAAATGACGGGATCGTATTCATTGATGAGGTAGATAAAATCTGTGCTCGTGGCAGCATTAAAAGCGGCGGATCCGATGTTTCTCGTGAAGGTGTGCAACGTGATTTATTGCCTTTAGTTGAAGGAACAACAATCTCTACCAAATACGGCATCATCAAAACCGATCACGTTTTATTCATTGCATCGGGTGCTTTCCACGTGGCTAAACCCGCAGATTTATTGCCGGAATTACAAGGTCGTTTTCCAATCCGCGTTCAATTAAAACCGCTTACAGAGGAAGATTTAGTGCGAATTTTACGTGAACCGGAATCAAGTCTAATCAAGCAATATGTGGCTTTGATCGGAGTTGAAAATGTGAAATTAAATTTCACTGAAGACGGCATTAGCGAAATTGCAAAAGTTGCTTTCAAAGTTAACGGCGAAGTTGAAAATATCGGCGCGCGTCGTTTACACACCATGCTTGAAAAAATTCTTGAGGATGTAAGTTTTGAAGCGACTGACATGAAAAATGGCAGTGCCGTAGTGATTGATCAGAAATACGTTGATGAACATCTTGGCGATTTAGTCTCAGGCAAAACCGATCTTTCGAAATTTATTTTGTAGTACTCAAAGCCCTCTTTGAAAAAGAGGGTGGCATCGCCGATAGGCGATGACGGGTGATTTTCTCTAAACTTGGACATTTTAAATCACCCTTCCGCTACGCTTTCGCTAACGCTACAGCGCGGCTCCCTACCTCTTTTACAAAGAGGGCTTTCCACTAAATTTAACTTTGTATACAATGATCCCTCGTTACTCCCGCCCTGAAATGACCAAAATTTGGTCACAAGAAAATAAATACAATATTTGGTTCGATATTGAAATTTACGCGCTCGAAGCCCTAGAAAAACTAGGAATTGCTGATGCTGGTTCAGCTTTACGCATTCGTGAAAATTTCAATAAAGCCGGTGGTAAATTTGATGAGGCTCGAATCGATGAAATTGAGTCTGTAACCAAGCATGACGTAATTGC
The DNA here is from genome assembly GCA_947455845.1 of Rickettsiales bacterium. GTDB lineage: Bacteria > Pseudomonadota > Alphaproteobacteria > Rickettsiales > UBA1997 > UBA2645. Next base: position 12,224 of record CANGQE010000001.1, on the reverse strand, counting down.
ATTTTTAACTCACCTTGCTGAATTAGTTGGTGAAAATTCGCGCTTCATTCATTTGGGAATGACAAGTTCAGATGTGCTTGATACCTGCCTTTCCGCCCAACTTTCCCAAGCTTCTGATATTTTAATTGCTGATTTAGAAAGACTTTTAGCGGCAATAAAAAAACGTGCCATTGAACATAAAGACACGGTTTGTGTTGGTCGTTCACACGGCATCCACGCTGAACCCGTAACTTTTGGTTTAAAGCTTGCGCGTTTTTATTCTGAGTTTGAAAGAAACCTAAAACGCCTAAAAGATGCTAAAAAAGAAATCGCAGTTTGTGCAATTTCGGGAGCGGTTGGAACCTTTGCTAATATTGATCCTTTCGTGCAAAAATATGTCGCAGAAAAAATGGGGTTGGAGCAGGAATCAGTTTCTACCCAAGTAATTCCAAGAGATCGTCACGCTTTTTTCTTTTCAGTTTTAGGCGTAATTGCTTCTTCAATTGAAAATCTGGCCACTGAAATCAGGCACTTACAGCGCACCGAAGTTTTGGAAGTGGAAGAGTTTTTCTCCAAAGGCCAAAAAGGCTCTTCAGCAATGCCGCACAAAAGAAATCCGGTATTGAGTGAAAATTTAACAGGACTTGCCCGCATCGTGCGCAGCGCTGTTACACCGGCTTTAGAAAATGTTGCCTTGTGGCACGAGCGTGACATTTCGCATTCGTCAGTTGAAAGAATGATCGGGCCAGACGCAACAGTGACGCTAGATTTCGCGCTTACTCGCCTTGCTTCAATGATCGAAAATCTTTTGATCTATCCGGAAAATATGCAGAAAAATCTCAACCGTTTAAAGGGTTTAGTTTTTTCTCAACGTGTACTTTTAACGTTAATTGAAGACGCTAAAATTTCTCGTGAAGATGCTTATCGCATCGTTCAAACCAACGCCATGAAAGTTTGGAAAGATGATATTGATTTTCTGGAATTGCTCAAAACTGATCCCGAAGTTCAAGGAAAAATCAGCGACAAGAAACTAGAAGAAATTTTCGATCTTTCTTACCACACTAAAAATGTGGATCACATTTTCGCGCAGATTTTTGGCGCGAAATAAAAATACTAAAGTCACAATGGCGATAGATCCTGAAACAAGTTCAGGATGACGGAGTCTTTGGGGGATGCAGCCTCTCACTCTCGGCGTCATCCTGAACTTGTTTCAGGATCTATCGTCACAACTCAATTTAAAATTTTATGACAACCAGCGCATCTACTCCAGAATTCAAACCTGTAAAAAAACTCTCCCCTTTCGTTGCCGATCCTCATAATAGCAGAGGCGGAAAAGGTGGTAAAAAAGGTGCTGCTGTAGTGGCTAACACATCAGTAGTTAAAGGCGCAAAAAACGTTGCTACTAAAAGACTTAAAGGTGGCAGCGGCGGAGATCGTTAATCTCGCGATGCAAAACTCACCCTCTAAGATTCTCAAAAAAGTTTTCGGATACGATAAATTTCGTGGTAATCAGGAAGAAATCATCAATGACGTAATTGCTGGTAAGAACTGCTTCGTGCTTATGCCGACAGGTGGCGGCAAGTCGCTTTGTTACCAAATTCCGGCCTTATGTTTGGATGGGGTAGCAATTGTTATTTCGCCACTAATTGCTTTGATGCAAGATCAGGTCAGCGCCTTAATTCAAGCAGGAGTAAATGCCGCAGCGATTAATTCGAGCATGACGTCAGCGCAAGTCTGGGAAGTTAAAAACCAAATCAAAGAAAAAAAACTCGATTTGCTTTATGTGGCACCAGAGCGCTTGCTGATGGAGGAATTCCTTGAATCACTCACGGATGTAAAGATTTCTCTTTTTGCCATCGATGAGGCTCATTGTGTCTCGCAATGGGGGCATGATTTTCGACCGGTTTATACCGAGCTGGCAATTTTAGCACAAAAATTTCCCAAAGTTCCGCGTATTGCACTTACGGCAACGGCAGATGTGCCAACTAGAAAAGATATTATTAAGCGTCTTGCCCTTGAAGATGCTAAAATTTTTACTGCCAGTTTTGATCGTCCCAATATCACTTACACCATTGCGCTACGCCAAAGTAGCAAAAAACAACTCTTAGATTTCATTAAAGAAAATCACCAAAATGACAGCGGCATTGTTTATTGTCTGTCACGAAAAAGCACAGAAGAAACTGCGGAGTGGCTAAAAGAAGAAGGCTACAATGCCTTTGCTTACCACGGTGCAATGACCGCAGATTTGCGCCGTAAAAATCAGGAAAAGTTTTTACTACAAGATTCGGTAATCATGGTGGCCACAATTGCCTTTGGCATGGGCATCGACAAGCCTGATGTGCGTTTTGTTGCTCACATGAATATTCCCAAAAACATCGAATCTTACTACCAAGAAACCGGTCGAGCTGGTCGTGATGGACTTCCCGCCAATGCTTGGATGTCTTACGGTTTGGCCGATGTGGCGATGCAAAGAAATTTTATTGAAGAATCAAATGCCGAAGAAAATCAAAAACGCATTGAACGCCAAAAATTAAATTCGCTTTTAGGTTTGTGCGAAGCCTCAACCTGCCGCCGCCAAATTTTACTCGAATATTTTGGCGATATTAGTGAGCCCTGTGGCAATTGTGACAATTGCCTAATCAAGCCTGAAACCTTTGATGCTACAATTGCCGCCCAAAAAGCAATTTCTTGTGTTTACCGCACTGAGCAAAGATTTGGTGTTGGGTATTTGATTGAAGTGTTACTGGGAAATTCTGACGACCGCATGAAAAATTTTGGTCACGATCGCATCAGCACTTTCGGCATTGGCAAAGAATTAAGTAAAGTCGAATGGCAAAGCATCTTCCGCCAATTAATCGCCATGAATTTGCTGAAGGTTGATATTGAAGGCTTTGGCGGTTTAAAAATTACTGATGCCGGCCGTAAATTTCTGCAAGAGAAAAGTTCAATTCAAATGCGTAAACATGTTGGCAAAGTTAAAGCTGACAAAAAAACTGCTAGTAAAACTAAAGTTCTTTCTGAGCTAAGTGGTGATTTTGAGAATAATTTATTTGCCAAACTAAAAGCCAAAAGACTAGAAATCGCCAAAGATCAAAAAGTCCCACCTTACGTAGTTTTCCACGACAAAACTCTAATCGAAATGGCAAAACTGCGTCCTGAATCCTTGAGTGTAATGGGTAAAATCAGTGGTGTTGGCGAAGCTAAAATCAAAAAATATGGTGAGGTTTTTTTAGAGATTATCAAAGAGGGCTTATCCTCGCATTTCTAGTAAGGCTTAGGTCCCTTGGAAAATACGAAAGAGCTTGGCCTTGCCGGTTTGATTATTTTTTTGAAACTAGATGGAAGCCCTAGATGCGGCCGACGATCAAAGCGGTTGAGTTCGGCGTCAACAGAAGAGGCATTATTGTAATGCAAAAATACTTGGGCGCAGCCATCGGAATCAAAAGGTTCGCGCCAATGCTCTAAGTCGCAACCGCGGTAAATTAGCATGTCGCCGGCATCTAATTTTACTTCTACACCGGCAGTATTTCCTGAAATATATTTATCGCCGACTATGCCGCCTTTGGTGGGGTCGGGTTCTAAAAAGATTGACCAATTGGGGCCACCTAAATTTAGAGTGGTAGAAATCTCGCAAGAAGGGCGATCCTTGTGGCGATGCAAGGTATCGCCTTGCTTATAAATTCGGGCGTAAGAGTAGGTTTCAATTAACTTTAATTTAGTTGTCTGCTCCATGACAGGCTTCATTTTTTGCAACAAAGTTTCCATTACAATGTCGGAATAGTGCGAGTAAGTATTGGGAATTTGCGAATCTTCCCAAGTGCCGAAATATTCAGCGCCGGCGGGAAGATGGGACGCTGCAATTAAAGTTTTCGCCACCATTCTTTTGTTAATAAAATAGTTGTAGCAGAACTCAGCCAGCTCTTTGGAAATGGCATTTTTAACTACGAAATAACGGTCTTGCTCAAAACTTTTAGACATTAATTAACGGTACCATTTTTGAACGATTTGATGAATTTTTTTCTTGGCCTCAAGCAATCTTTCTTCTGCTTTTTCTTCATCACGAAGTGAGGTTGAGATTGTTTCTGATTCATCAAATCCCATAAATCCGAAATTAACTTTTGCAAGTAGTCTGATCGTATCCCAATTTGGATATTCAAAATTAAAACTATCTTCGGAATAGACGCCTCCTGAGGTGAAGAGGGTTAGAGCTTTTCTTCCTGCCATTAATTTTTTACCAGGTTCAAAAGTTTCTCCCTTCATAATTACCGCATCTAAATAAGCTTTAACCGCGGCAGGCATGCCAAAATTATGCATCGGATAGGCCATTACTAAAATGTCAGCAGATTTTAATTGAGCGACGAGATGGTCATTTTGTTCTAAAAGTCGCGCTTCATTTTCGTTTAATTTTTGGCCGTTGTAATTGCGTTTGTAATAGGCCTGAACTGACTCTTCGTCAAAGATTGGCATTGGTTCTTCCAGTAGATCAACTACTTCAATATCTTTTCCTTTAATGCCGTTTAAAAATAAATCCAAAAGCTTTTTAGTTTTGGAATTGGCGCCGGAGGGTAGGTATTTTACAACTAGAGTTTTCATTTTAATGCGGATTAAAGTTGGGTAAGGTTTCTAACTTAGGGGCGATAATTTTTTTTAAAAGGTGGGAGTATGATTAAAATACGTAAATCAAGCGAAAGAGGCTTTGCTAATCATGGCTGGCTGCAATCGTTTCACAGTTTTTCTTTTGCCAATTATTACGATCCAAATCACATGGAATTTGGTAATTTGCGCGTAATTAACGAAGATAAAATTGCTGCCGGAGCCGGATTTGGCAAGCATCCGCATAAAGATATGGAAATTATCACCTACGTAATTTCCGGTGCTTTAGCTCACGAAGATTCAATGGGAAATGCCTCGGCAATATTAGCGGGAGAGGTGCAAATAATGAGTGCGGGGACAGGAGTTTTTCATTCGGAATTTAATCACTCAAAAACCGCAGAAACTCACCTTTTGCAAATTTGGATTTTGCCAAAAGAGAAACAAATTACTCCGCGCTACGATCAAAAATCTTTTGGGAAAAGTTTTGAGAAGAACGATTTGGCGTTGGTGGTTTCTGGTTCGGGACGTGATGGATCAATTGCAATTAATCAAGATGCGGAGATTTTTTTAGGGAAATTTTTAGCGGAGAGGAGTTTGGATTTTAAAATTAAAGCGGGGCGTAAAGTTTGGGTGCAGGTGATTTCGGGAGAGATTTCTGTGAATGGTGAAAGCCTTAAAGATGGTGATGCGGCGGCGATTGAGAATGAAAGTTTAGTGAATTTAAAAGCGGTAAAAAATTCGGAGTTTTTGTTGTTTGATCTGTAAAAAATGCGCTCCAAGCCCTCTTTGAAAAAGAGGGAGGGAGCCGCGACAGCGGCGGAAGGGTGATTTAAAATGAACAAGTGACAAGCAAATCACCCGTCTGATCGCTGTCGCGATCATCCACCCTCTTTTTACTCACAAGATTTTTGTTATTTTTGCGTGAGTTTCAATTGCTAAAGCAATTGTCAAAGAGGGCTTTCCTATTCCTCCACAAACTCCAACGAAATCGAATTAACACAATAACGCGCGTCCTTCTTAGTAAAGCCTTCCCCGTGAAAAATATGTCCCAAATGCCCACCGCATTTTTTGCATAAAATCTCAATTCTTCGACCATCAGCATCCGGAACTTTCTCTACCGAATCAGGAATTTCATCATCAAAGCTAGGCCAGCCGCAACCTGATTCAAATTTATGGTCACTGCTAAAAAGCTCAGCACCGCAATGTTTGCACAAATATTTTCCACGTTTTTTATTTTCGTAATATTCGCCGCTAAAGGGCGGTTCAGTGCCTTTGTGAATTATTACTCGCTCTTCTGACGCTGTAAGTTTTTTTAAGTTCATAATTTAGTTGGGTGTAGAAAACAAAAAAGCCCCGCTAACTTTTGTTAGCGGGGCTTCTATTAATTTAAAAGACTAAATTAAATTAATCGCGATTGCCGTAATCTCTACGCATGTTGCCATAGTTACCGCTATTGCCGCCGTAATCTCTGCGACCACCGCCGTTGCGATCGTTATTGTTTCTGTATCCGCCGCCATTTTCGCCGCTTGGTTTTTTTCTTTTAGCTTTAGAAACCAAAGGACGTCCGTCGCCGGCTTTTTCTTGGAAAAAATCTAAAATCATTTCAGCATCTTCATGCGTTACTGCGAAAAAAGAAAAATCGTCTAAAACTTTTACATTGCTGATTTCGTTAGGATCGATCTGAGTTTCGGAAGATACGAAATCTACTAAAGATCTTGAATCCATGCCATCATTGCGGCCTTTTGCGATAAAAAGCTGCGTTCTGTCGCCGCCGTCTCTGAGATTTTCTTCTCTAAAATTGCTGCGATTGTTATCGTCGCGGTTTCCGTAATTATCCATGTTGTGTGTAAATTATTAAATTGAGATTGGGTTTGGGGAGTGTGGGGGAGAGTTGCTAGGAAGGTAGGATTATTCGCAAATAACTCGTTCATTTTGGTAAATCTTTTCTACAGCTCTAAAAAAAGTGGTTGGGACGGCAGGATTCGAACCTACGGATGGCGGTATCAAAAACCGCTGCCTTACCGCTTGGCGACGTCCCAAAACTTTTTCTTAAAAGTGATTTAGTAAAAAAATATTTTACAAAACCAAAATCGTAAAAAAGAGCGCGCCTTTTTAGGATTTGGCTTGGAGGAAGTCAACTTAGTTTTTTTTGAGGGGTTGAAAAATTACAGAATATTTTAGTTCTACCACGCCACTTTAGTTTGTCACCCCGCACTTGCTGCGGGGTCCACCGAGTCACGCATTAAGTAATTATTGTGTTGCACGGTGGACCCCGCAGCAAGTGCGGGGTGACAAACTTTGGGTTGCCAATAGGACAATGAGGGAAGATTTCAGAGAAGACTGAGTGCAATATTATCTAGTTTTTAATTGACAAAACTTGCCATAACTTTGTAACTTCGAGGCATCAATCTACTAATCAATTAATCCTCTAAAATGAGCAGCCTTCAAGAAATCATCGAGCTTTCCGATCAAATTACTAAAAGCTCCGACCTCTTAATAAATAAGATTGCCGAACTAAGCTACGATGCCAGCCACGGTGGTGGAGTTGACCCTTTTGTTTTTGGTCTGACTGTTTTTATTTTAGCTTGTTTCGTTGGTTATTTTGTAGTTTGGAAAGTAACTCCCGCCTTGCACACGCCTTTAATGGCAGTTACTAACGCAATTTCTGGTGTAATTGTAGTGGGCGCAATAATCGCGCTTGGTTCGGCAACTACTTTCTCATTCATGTCGATTCTAAGTTTTTTGGCAATCATGATTGCTTCGGTAAATATCTTTGGTGGGTTTTTTGTGACTTGGCGTATGTTGCAGATGTTTAAAAAGTAATCATATGAAAAAGTTTCTCAGCCTTGTTCAGGCTTCTTCTTGGGCAAAAATTTTTGCTATTTTCGCCGTTTTGTCTTTCGGGATACGTGCGGTTTTTTTATTTTTACAAAGAGCCGAAATTGATTTTTCGGCACTACTTTTGTTAAAAATTTACACCATCGGATTCTTTTTTGATTTACTAAGCATATCTTACATAGCCCTTATTCCTCTAGCTTACTACACTTTTATTCCCGCTAAAATCTTCTCGGCAAAACAACATCAAATTATCAATAGAATTTTTTACTTTCTGTTTTTATTCGTGATTACTTTCTCAGTTTTTTCGGAGATAGTTTTCTGGGATGAATTTCAAACCAGATTTAATTTTATTGCTGTTGATTACCTGATCTACACTACGGAAGTAATTTCTAATATCATGGAATCTTACCCAATGGGCATATTGGTGAGCTTGATTTTTGCAGCTTCAGCGACGATTTTTTTATTAACTTATAAAAAAATTATTACTCCGGAGATCGCAAATTTCTCTTCTCGTCTTAAAAACTTTGCAATATTTGCATCAGTCCTAGTAGCGGCATTCTTTAGCGTCGATAGTTCAAAATTGGGCAAAGTTTTCCAAAATAATTACGCCAAAGAAATTGCCTCAAATGGCATCTACCAACTCTTCTCAGCTTATCGCAATAATCAGATTGACTACGACCAGCTTTACGCAACTCAAGATGCCAAAGAGGCTTTAGCTAATTTGCGTAATTTAATTTCTAAACAAGAGCCTTCTTCTAAATTCTTAAATGAAGAAGATATCTCGCGCTTAATTGCTCAGCCAAAAAATGGCACAGAAAAAAAATACAATGTAATATTAGTTGCGATTGAAAGCCTAAGTGAAGAGTTCCTGCAGTCCTCTGGCAGCGAAGAAAATATTACGCCAAATCTTGATCGTTTAGCTAAAGAAGGTTTGTTTTTTACTAACATGAAAGCGACAGGAACGCGTACGGTTAGAGGATTAGAGGCTTTATCTCTTTCAATACCGCCAACACCCGGAAATTCAATTGTAAGAAGATCTAATAATGAAAATCTTTTTAATATTTCCAGTCCCCTTAAAGATCGTGGCTACGAGGCCAAATTTCTTTATGGTGGTGACGGCTATTTCGACAACATGAATTATTTTTACGAAAATAATGGTTTTGAAATTGTTGATCGCCCCCAATTTTCCAAAGAAGAAATTTCTTTTTCAAATGCGTGGGGAGTTGCTGATGAAGATTTATTCAATAAAGCCATCAAAGAAGCTGATAAATCTTATGCCGCTGGTAAGCCATTCTTTAGCTTTATTATGACTACTTCTAATCATCGTCCCTTTACCTATCCTGAGGGCAAAATTGATATTGATTCAAAAACCGGTCGTAACGGTGCGGTGAAATATACTGATTACGCTATCGGGAAATTAATCGAAGAGGCCAGCAAAAAACCGTGGTTTGAAAATACCATTTTTGTTTTAGTTGCTGATCATTGCGCCGGTTCGGCCGGTAATACTGACGTGCCTTTGTGGCGCTATCAAATTCCAGCAATTTTCTACGCTCCCAAAATTATCAAGCCGCAGGTTTTTAATAAAAATGTCAGCCAAATTGATATTGCTCCCACCTTAATGGGATTGATGAACTTGAGTTACAAATCAAAATTTTTCGGTACCGATGTAATCAATAATTCCAAAACTATTGATCAACATTCTTTCGTCAGCACTTACTCGTATGTTGGCTATTTTCAAGGCGACAGGCTGTATTTACTCAAGCCCAAGAAAGAGAAAAAAGTTTTTGACGTAACTATTGAAAAATACGGCTGGAATGGCTCTAAGGAAGTTTTAATCCAAGAATATGAAGCTAAGAAATTAGATGATGCCATCAGCTATTATCAGGTCGCAAGCCATTTATTTAAAAATGAGAAACTCAAAAATTTTAAGTAAAATTGATTTTTGGATCATCCTTGATCTAGTTTTGATAGCATTGGCTTTGTGCTGGATTAATTACGGTAATTTTGACATTGAAGTACAAAATTATTTATTTGATTTCGAAAGTAAGTCTTGGCTGGTTGATAAAAATGAGCCCGTCAAAAAATTTATTTTTTATAAATTACCGAAGATTTTATTCGGTGTTGGGGTTACGGGATGTTTGCTTGGAGTTATTTTGGGGTTTAGAGATTCGAAACAGATCCTGAAACAAGTTCAGGATGACAATGCTTTAGCTTTGCGCTACAGTAACTCTCAATTATCCCCTCTCCGTCATCCTGAACTTGTTTCAGGATCTATTCCAAAATCAAATTTCCTTATCCGCCATCGCCACCGCCTCCTTCTAATCTTCTTCGGCTTTTCCTTCATACCTTTAATCGCCGGCAATATCAAAAAATTTACCAACGTTTATTGCCCTACCCAGCTTGAAATATACGGCGGGGACAAGCCTTACATCCGAATTTTTGAACATTATCCTTCAAGTTTTCACCAAGCTAAAAAAGCTCAATGCTTTCCCGCCGGTCACTCGGTTACAGGCTTTACTCTAATGATTTTATTTTTTGCTTTGCGAAGAAGATCACAGCGCTGTTTAGGCTTGATAAGTGCCATTATCCTTGGTTGGATCATGGGTTTCTACCAAATGGCCAAAGGGGCGCATTTTTTTGGTGATACTTTGGTTTCAATGTTGGTATGCTTTCTGCTCGCTGCTCTGATTACACGAATTTACTTAAAATTTCAAAAATATGACTAATCAAAAAATTACCAAAAAACTTACTTTGGGACCACTTCCAGCTTCTAAAAAAATCTACGTACAAAGCGAAAGATTCGCCGATGTGAAAGTTGCAATGCGCGAAATTGCCTTGTCAGAAAAATCAGAAAATAAATCATTTACGGTTTACGATCCATCGGGCGTTTATTCTGACCAGAATTTCCTAGATAAAATCGATTTAAATAAAGGTCTGCCGAAGCTGAGAGCGCAATGGATCATGGAGCGCGGAGATGTTGAAGAATATCAAGGTCGCGTTGTAAAGCCTGAAGATAATGGTGTTACCGCACTAGGTGCTAAACCTTCTGCACCAGAATTTGATTTGTCAGATTTTCGCCCACTTCGTGCTAAAGAAGGTAAAAAGCCAACGCAAATGGCTTACGCCCGCGCTGGAATTGTCACCAAAGAAATGGAATATGTTGCGGTTCGTGAAAACATGAATCGCCAAAAATTAATCGAAAATAGCAAATATCGCGGTGAAACTTTTGGGGCGAAAATTCCAAAAATAATCACGGCAGAATTTGTCCGTGATGAAATCGCAGCAGGACGCGCCATCATTCCAAATAACATCAATCACCCTGAATCAGAACCAATGATTATTGGCCGTAATTTCTTGGTGAAAATCAATGCCAACATCGGCAACTCGGCGATCTTCTCTGGCGTTGAAGATGAAGTTGAAAAAATGATTTGGGCGACGCGTTTTGGTGCAGATAATTTGATGGATCTTTCAACTGGCCGCAACATTCACAACATCCGCGAATGGATTATTCGTAACTGCCCAGTGCCGGTTGGAACCGTTCCGATTTACCAAGCCTTAGAAAAAGTTGGCGGCGTTGCTGAAGACCTAACTTGGGAAATCTTCCGCGATACTTTAATTGAGCAAGCTGAACAGGGTGTAGATTACTTCACCATTCACGCGGGAGTTCGCCTACAATATGTGCCACTAACTGCCAACCGTGTTACGGGAATCGTTTCTCGCGGCGGTTCAATCATGGCCAAATGGTGTTTGTCACATCACAAAGAAAGTTTTCTCTACACCAATTTTGAAGAAATCTGCCATATCATGAATAAGTACGACGTGGCCTTTTCTCTAGGTGACGGATTGCGTCCGGGATCAATTGCTGACGCCAACGATGAAGCCCAATTCGGTGAATTAAAAACATTAGGCGAACTAACCCAAATCGCTTGGAAACATGATTGCCAAGTTATGATTGAAGGTCCGGGTCACGTGCCGATGCATCTCATCAAAGAGAACATGGAAAAACAATTAGAATGGTGCCATGAAGCGCCATTCTACACGCTTGGGCCCTTAACCACCGACATCGCTCCGGGCTACGACCACATCACCAGCGCCATCGGTGCTGCCATGATCGGTTGGTTCGGTACCGCCATGCTTTGCTACGTAACCCCCAAAGAACATTTAGGATTACCTAACAAAGAAGACGTGCGTACGGGCGTAATTACCTACAAAATCGCCGCCCACGCCGCCGATTTAGCAAAAGGTAATGCCGCAGCCAAAGCCCACGACGACGAACTTTCAAAAGCGAGATTCGACTTCCGCTGGGAAGACCAATTCAACCTCTCCTTAGACCCCGAAACCGCCAAATCTTTCCACGACGAAACCCTCCCAGCAGACGGCGCCAAAGTAGCCCACTTCTGCTCCATGTGCGGCCCCAAATTCTGCTCGATGAAAATCACGCAGGATGTAAGGGATTATGCTGCCAAGCAAAAAGAAGCGGAGAAAGGGATGGAGCAAATGAGTGAGAAGTTTAAGGAATTGGGCTCAGAAGTTTACGTAAAAACCGAGCAATCTTAAATCACCCTTCCGCCCACCTACGCTAAAGCTACGGCGGGCTCCCTCCCTCTTTTTCAAAGAGGGCTACTCGCGCGGAAAGCCCTCTTTGAAAAAGAGGGTGGATGATCGCGAAGCGATCAGACGGGTGATTTGCGCGAGACAATCTCGGAACTAAATAATGTTGAGGCGATATAATAATTATGACTGAGTGGGAGAAAAAGTTGTCGGAAATAAATTTACAAGAGCTGGGAGATGAGATTATTTCGATATTACAGAAT